>NZ_JBVHWK010000038.1:69370-70946 GCF_055569445.1 Streptomyces sp. NPDC029122
CTGTCCCCCTCTGGGCGTCCGGCCACACAACCCCCTGCGGGCCCAAAAGCGAGGCGGACGCGATCCTCTTGGCTCGCTCCGCCCCGGCTGGGGCCCCCCTGGGGCGGCCGGGGGCGCCGGGCCCGCCCACCCGGCGGCCCCGGAACGTCGCGAAACACGCCGCACAGCCGTCGGCCAGGCCGCCCCAGACGGCCCGGGCGGCTCAGACGGCCCGGGAGACCCAGGCGGCTCAGACAACTCCGGCAGCTCAGACAGCTCAGACGACTCAGGCAGCCCAGGCAACCCACACGGCCCAGGAGTCATACCCGGCCCGGGAGGCGCACCCGACCCGTCCGGTCTCTGCAGAACCGGCCCTCCCGGGCGCCCCCGCCCCGGCACCCACCGCCGCCGCGGCCCCCCGGGACCCCACCGCCCCGGCCGTGGCGGCACCCGCCCCTGAGGAACCGTTTCACCAGGGCGGCCCCGGCCACACCGGCGCGGAACCCGGCACCCCGCAGGGGATCCCGGCCGCCCCGCCGGCCACCGCGCGGGAAGAGCCGGCTCCCGTGGGCCACGCCACCCCGGCCACCGACGTCCCCGCCGCCGGCCCGACCACCCCGGCGGCCGCCACCCCCGCGGCCCGGCCCTACGGCCCCCGGCCGAAACCCCCCGAGGACCCCGTCGAGGCCTTCGACGCCCTCTACGACCACGCCGCCGCCGCGCTCGTCCGCCAGGCCTACCTCCTCACCGGCCGCCGCGCCCTCGCCCTGCACTCCGTCGAGGTGGCGTTCCGGCAGGCCTGGGGGCGCTGGCCCGAGGTGGCCACCGACCCCGACCCCGTGGGATGGGTCCGCGCGGCCGCGTACGAATACGCCCTCTCCCCCTGGCACCGGTTCCGCCGGGCCCACCGCCACCCCGACAGGCTCCCGCCCGACCCCGCCGACCGGATCCTGCTGGACGCCCTCCTCGCCCTGCCGCCCGTGCACCGCCGGACCGTGCTGCTCTACGACGGCGTCGGCCTCGACCTGCCCGACACCGCCGCGGAGACCGAGGCCAGCACCCCGGCCGCCGGGCACCGCCTGCTGCGCGCGCACGCCGAGCTCGCCCGCCGGATCCCCGGGCTGGCCGGCCTGCTGGCCGAGCAGCGGTCGGCCCTGCTGCGCGAGCGGCTCGGCGCGGTGCGGCCCGCCGTGTCCCTGGAGCCGCGCCCGGCGGCCACCGTCCGGACCGTCAGCGAGCACCGGGCCCGGCGGCTGGCGCGGGCCGCGCTCGTCCTGACCGCCGTGATCGCCGCGTCGACGGGATACACCACCGTCACCGCCCCGGACCACTACGAGCCGCCGATCGCCCCCGGCGCGAGCGTCTCGGGGGTACCGCCGCTCAGCGGCCCCCCGCGGCTCACCGAGACCGGCCGGTTCCTCCAGGACAAGCTGCGGGCCGACCCGGCCGCCGGGCCCCACCGGCTCGCCCCGCAGCCCGAATGAGGAACGGGCGTGGGGGGGGGGGGGGGGGGGGGGGGGGGGGGGGGGGGGGGGGGGGGGGGGGGGGGTGCGGGGGGGGGGGGGGGGGGGGAGTACGTGTAGTCTCCTTGCCGCTG
>NZ_JBVHWK010000039.1:0-27243 GCF_055569445.1 Streptomyces sp. NPDC029122
TTCTGGCGTTGATTTTTGGCACGCTGTTGAGTTCTCAAGGAACGGACGCTTCCTTTGTACTCACCCTCGCGGGCTTTCCTCCGGGCTTTCGTTCTATTCTTCGTTCTTGCGTTTCCGACTCTATCAGAGTCTTTCTCGCTCGCTTTCCAGGTCCTGCGCTTTCGCGCTTTCCCTTTCCGGCGGTTCCGACTCTATCAGATCCTTTCGGGCCTGACTCCCAGTCAGCGGGTTTTGCCTTCCGGGCGGTTGGGCCCTTCCGGCGAGTGAGACAGTAGCGGATTCCTTGCCCCCGAAGCCAATCGGGGGCTGCGTCCTGGAACGCGGATTCCTCATTCGCAAATACGCATGAAAAACGGGACGACGGAGTGCGTCGTTCGTTCGAATGTGTAGTGCGGGATGGCTGTCCGGGGACCGACCGGGGTCGGCGCTCACGTCGGACAACTCGAAGAACCTTACGGATCGGGCACACCCGTGTCAACTCCCGGCTGACCGGCGGACGACCGGTCGGCAAACTTCCCGCGCACCTCACCCCCCGAGGGCTACGCTGACTCCCATGACTACGCATGCGCCCATGCTCAGCCTCCGCTGGTGGGCCGCCTGACGGCGGCCGACCTCCTACGCGAGCACGCATGCGCTCACGGCCGCCGCTACGGCGGCCGTTTCTGTTTCTCCCCTCCCGGGAGTGGCTCGGTCGCCCGGCGCGGTGACCGCGGCATCACACCACCACTCACAGGGAGAGCAGCAGACATGACGAGGATCTTCAGCGGGATCACGCCGTCCGGGCACCTGACGCTGGGCAACTACCTCGGGGCCCTGCGGCAGTGGGTCGCGGCCGATCACGCGCCCGCGGACGCCCTGTTCTGCGTCGTGGACCTGCACGCGCTCACCGTGGAGCACGACCCCGCCCGGGTCCGGCGCCTCAGCCGGCAGGCCGCGACGCTGTTCCTCGCCGCCGGGCTGGATCCGCAGCGGTGCACCCTCTTCCTGCAGAGCCACGTCAGCGAGCACACCCGGCTGTCCTACCTGCTGGAGTGCACCGCCACCGACGGGGAACTCCGGCGGATGATCCAGTACCGGGAGAAGGCCGCGAAGGCCGAGGCGTCCGGTCAGGGCGTACGGCTGTCGCTCCTGACGTATCCCGTGCTGATGGCCGCCGACATCCTCGCCTACGCGGCGGAGGAGGTCCCGGTGGGCGAGGACCAGCGGCAGCACGTGGAGCTGACCCGGGATCTGGCGGTGCGGTTCAACCAGCGGTACGGGCAGACCTTCACCGTGCCCAGGGTGACGCTGCCCGCCGTGGGCGCGCGGGTCATGGACCTCCAGGACCCCGCCTCGAAGATGGGGAAGTCCAGTGAGAACGGCGCCGGGATCGTCTACCTGCTGGACGAGCCGGCGGTGATCACCAGGAAGGTGATGCGGGCCGTGACCGACAGCGGCGACGGCGGGGTGGTCTACGACCGGGCGGCGCGGCCGGGGGTGGCGAACCTGCTGGACGTCCTGGCCGCCTGTACGGGTCGGGATCCGGAGGAGCTGGCCGGGGGGTACGAGCAGTACGGGCCGCTGAAGCGGGACGTCGCCGAGGCCGTGGTGGAGCTGCTGCGGCCGCTGCGGGAGCGGCACGCCGAGCTGGCGGCCGATCCGGGCGAGGTGGAGCGGGTCCTGCGCGAGGGGGCCGGGCGGGCGCGGGCCCTCGCGCGGCCGGTGGTGGACCGGGCGTACGAGGCCATCGGGCTGCTGGCTCCCTGAAGCGTGAGGGGGACGGCGGCCCCGGTGCGGCGGGGCCGCCGTCCCTTCGTGGGTCAGCTGTTGCCGGTGGCGAGTTCGCGGCTGCGGTCGCGGGCCGCTTCGAGGGCGGCGATCAGGGCCGCGCGTACTCCGTGCTTCTCCAACTCGACGATGGCGTTGATCGTCGTACCGGCGGGGGAGGTGACGGCTTCCCGGAGCTTGACCGGGTGCTCGCCGCTGTCGCGGAGCATGACGGCGGCGCCGATGGCGGCCTGGACGATGAGGTCGTGGGCCTGGGCGCGGGGCAGGCCGAGGAGGATGCCCGCGTCGGTCATGGCCTCGACGAGGAAGTAGAAGTACGCGGGTCCGGAGCCGGAGAGGGCGGTCGCGGCGTCCTGCTGGGACTCGGGGACGCGCAGGGTCTTGCCGACGCTGCCGAAGATCTCCTCGGCGTGCTGGAGGTGGGCGGCGGTGGCGTGGCTGCCGGCCGAGATGACGGACATGGCCTCGTCGACGAGGGCGGGGGTGTTCGTCATGACGCGGACGACGGGGGTGCCGGGGGCGAGCCGTTCCTCGAAGAAGGCGGTGGGGACGCCGGCGGCCCCGCTGATGACCAGGCGGTCGGCGGGGACGTGCGGGGCGAGTTCTTCGAGGAGCTTGCCCATGTCCTGCGGCTTGACGGTGAGGATGAGGGTGTCGGCGCGCTTGGCGGCTTCGGCGTTGGTGACGGCCTCGACGCCGTAGCGGGTGCGGAGCTCTTCGGCGCGTTCGGGCCGGCGGGCGGTGACGAGCAGTTTGGCGGCCGGCCAGCCGCCCCGGATCATCCCGCTGAGCAGGGCCTCGCCGATCTTGCCGGTACCGAGGACTGCGACTGTCTGGGTCATGCCCGATTCACCTCGCCGAACGAACGTGGGACGTACGGGCTCATCCTCGCACCGGGAGGGTGCGGCCGGGGCCGGTGTCCGGTCCGTGGGCGCCGGGGGTGGGTCAGGGGGTCCGGCGGCGGAGGGTTGCGGTGCCGAGGGTGAGGACGAGCAGGGCGCAGCCGGCGACGACGACGGCGTCGCGCACGAAGTCGGCGGTCATGTCGGTGTGGGTGAGGACCTGGGTCATGCCGTCGACGGCGTAGGACATGGGCAGGACGTCCGAGATGCCTTCGAGTACGGGATGCATGGTGTCGCGCGGGGCGAAGAGGCCGCACAGGAGCAGCTGCGGGAAGATCACGGCCGGCATGAACTGGACGGCCTGGAACTCGGACGCGGCGAAGGCGGAGACGAAGAGGCCGAGGGCGGTGCCGAGGAGGGCGTCGAGGAGCGCGACGAGCAGGAGCAGCCAGGGGGAGCCGATGACGTCGAGGCCGAGGAGCCAGAGGGCGAGGCCGGTGGCGAGGAGGGACTGGACGACGGCGACGGCGCCGAAGGCGAGGGCGTAGCCGGCGATGAGGTCGGCCTTGCCGAGCGGCATGGCGAGGAGGCGTTCGAGGGTGCCGGAGGTGCGTTCGCGGAGGGTGGCGATCGAGGTCACGAGGAACATCGTGATGAGGGGGAAGATCCCGAGGAGGGACGCGCCGGTGCTGTCGAAGGTGCGGGGGCTGCCGTCGAAGACGTAGCGCAGCAGGGTGAGCATCAGTACGGGGACCAGCAGCATCAGCGCGATGGAGCGCGGGTCGTGGCGGAGCTGGCGCAGGACGCGGGCTGCGGTGGCGAGGGTGCGGGCGCGGTTCATCGCCGGGTCTCCCTTTCGCGTGCGCCGGCTTCGTCGACGAGGCGGAGGAAGGCTTCCTCGACGGTGGCGCTGCGGGTGCGGGTGCGCAGGGCTTCGGGGGTGTCCTGGGCGAGGACGCGGCCCTCGCGCATGAGGAGCAGGTCGTGGCAGCGCTCGGCCTCGTCCATGACGTGGGAGGAGACGAGGATCGTGGCGCGGCGGCGGGCGGTGAGGTCGTGGAAGAGGTTCCACAGGTCGCGGCGCAGGACGGGGTCGAGGCCGACGGTGGGTTCGTCGAGGACGAGCAGTTCGGGTGTGCCGAGGAGGGCCACGGCGAGGGAGACGCGGCTGCGCTGGCCGCCGGAGAGGTCGCCGGCGAGGGCGGTGGCGCGGCTGGTGAGGTCGACGTCGGCGATGGCCCGTTCGACGGCGGTGCGGCGTCGGTCGGCGGCGGTGCGGCGAGGGGTCTCCCCCGCGAAGCGGGGGGAAGGGTCGAGGACGGCGGCGAAGTAGTCGAGGTTCTGGCGGACGGTGAGGTCGTCGTAGACGGAGGGCGCCTGGGTGACGTAGCCGATGCGGGAGCGGAGGCCGGGGTGGCCGGCGGGGTGGCCGAGGACGTCGAGGGTGCCGGTGACGTGGGCCTGGGTGCCGACGACGGCGCGCATGAGGGTGGATTTGCCGCAGCCCGAGGGGCCGAGGAGGCCGGTGATGCGGCCGCGGGGGACGGTGAAGGCGATGCCGTCGAGGACGGTGCGGGGGTGGCGTCCGGTGCCGCGCCGGACGGTGAGGCCGTGGGCGTGGACGGCGGGAGGGGGCTCCTCCGGCTGGTTATTCATCATGTGATGAATAATGCTCCCGGCTGTGCCGGGCGTCAATGGACCAGCGGTTCGGGAACCGGCGGGGGCGCGCTACTTCTTGCGCTTGGGGCGGCGGGCGGCCGGGTTGCCCGTGCGGGCGCTGCGGCGGCGGGCGAATTCGGCCACGGCTCGCTCGTACTCGGCACGGCGGAGCTTCTCGCCGGGGGCCTCGGTCAGGCTGCGCAGGAAGTAGGCGACGAGCGAGCCGATGAAGCCGATCGTCTTGAGGCCCTTGAGGGCGGCCTCGTCGGACGACGGCCGGGGACGGCGGCCGAAGGACTCCCAGGTCTTGGCGAAGGAGATGGCGCTGGCGATCGCGAAGAGCACGACGACGGAGATGCTGAGGAAGGGGCCGACGTCGCCGATCTCCAGGCCCTCGTAGGCGAAGCGCAGGAGGAAGGCGCCGATGACGGCGGCGGCGAGGGAGCCGGCGGCCACGCCGGCGCGGCGCGGGGCGTAGCCGTTGTCGTGGTCCACCCAGGAGGTGCCGAAGAACCGGATCGGCTCGGGCTGCGGCCCGGGGGCCGGCGCGGCGGGGGTGGTCTCGTCTCGCTGCTCTGCGTCGCTCACAGCAGCGATTATCTCCCCCGGCTACCGCTTGGGGGACCCCCGCCGGCGGGCGGACCCGCCGGGGAGTCCCCGCCGGCGAAGCGGTGACGCGGTCAGCCGCAGCGGCCGGCGACGTAGCCGTCGGCGCCGGTCTGCACGTAGGCGTCGGAGACGAAGCGGCCGTTGCCGACGCAGTCCCACAGGTCCGTGGTGCCGTACGGGCCCGAGACGGTGGTGCCGGGGGACTGGCAGCGGATCGTGACGTAACCGCCGACGGGTACCGCGTCGATGATCGGGTAGTTGGTGCCGGGGCCGCTGCGGATGTTGACCCGGTAGCCGGGCGCGGTCGGGTAGGACCGGAAACCCGAGTCGGCGGCCGCGACGCTCCGCGCCTGGCTGGAAACGTCGTCAGTGGACATGTGAGAACTCCCCCCGTGGGTGTTGCTCTGCGCAACGCGCGCAGGGTAGCAAGCCCTTGGATGTTCGCACGGGGCATCGACTAGGCTCCGGCGGGGGTGGTGAGCGGTGCAGTCACTGCACGCGGACTACGCCGGGTTTCCGGAATACGCCGGGCATTACCGGCTCGAATCCGTGCTCGGCTCCGGCGGCATGGGCGTCGTCCACCTGGCCACCTCCAGCTCCGGGCTGAAACTCGCCGTCAAGGTCGTCCACGCCCAGCACGCCGTGGACGCGGAGTTCCGGGCGCGGTTCCGTCAGGAGGTCGCGGCCGCGCGGAGGGTGAGCGGCGCCTTCACCGCGCCCGTCGTGGACGCCGACCCCGATGCCGAGCGGCCCTGGATGGCCACCCTCTTCATCGACGCCCCGACCCTGTCCGAGCGGGTACGGGAACGCGTGCTCGACCCCGTCGAGCTGACCCGGCTCGCCGCCGGGCTGGCGGAGGCCCTGCGGGACATCCACCGGGCCGGTGTGGTGCACCGGGACCTGAAACCGAGCAACGTGCTGATGGCCCCGGACGGGGTCCGGGTCATCGACTTCGGCATCTCGCGCCCGGCCGACAGCGACCTGCGCACCGAGACCGGGAAGCTGATCGGGACCCCGCCGTTCATGGCGCCGGAGCAGTTCCAGCGGCCGAGGGAGGTGGGGACGGCCGCGGACGTGTTCGCGCTGGGCGCGGTGCTGGTGCACGCGGCGACCGGGCGCGGGCCCTTCGACTCCGACAGCCACTACCTCGTGGCGTACCAGGTCGTGCACAGCGAGCCCGATCTGACCGGGCTGCCCGCCCGGCTCGTGCCGATCGTGGCGCGGTGCCTGGCGAAGGATCCGGCGCAACGGCCGACCGCCGAGGCGCTGATCGCCGAGATGCGCGCCGTCGCGTACCCGACGTCCGAGGACACCCAGGCCTTCGTCCCGCAGCCGCGTCGGCCGCGGGCGGAGGAGGAGGAGGAGGTCACCCACCTGCGGCAGCGGATCCCGACGGACCGTACGCCGCCCCGCCGCCGCCGCGGGCGGGCGCTGTCGGCGGCCGGGCTCGGGGTGCTGCTCGCCGCGGGGGCGGTCGGCGGCTACCTGTGGTGGACGCCCGGCACCGGCGCGCCGAAGCAGCCCGTCGCCCACGTCTCGGGGAAGCCGGGCAAGGGCTTCTCCCCCTGGTCGACCGCACCGGGCACCCCGGCGGTGTCCTGCTCGGCGGGGGCCGGCGGACTGTACTGCTCCGGGCGCGGCGTGGCCGCCACCCGCCTCGACCCCGCGGACGGCTCGACGGCCTGGACGGTCCGCGCGAACGCCCCGGGCCAGGGCCTGACGTCCGCCGGCACTCCGCTCCACGCGGGCGGGCTGGTCCTCGTGACGGCACCCGGCAGCGAGCGGCTCCAGGCCCTGGACCCCGGCACGGGCGCGGAACGCTGGCAGCGGAAGCTGTCCGGCGGCACGCGCGTGGTGACCGCGGGCCCGTACGCGCTCACCGTGACCGCGAACGGCAGCGTCACCGCCCTCGACGCGGCGAGCGGCGCCCCGCGCTGGACGCGGACGATCGGTGACGCCGGGTCCGTGTGGTGGGGCGGCCCCGGAGCGTCGGGGGCGCCCGTGCTGTACGTGGCGACCGCGGCCCTCGACGGCGGGTCGACGCGGCTCGAGGAGGTCGATCCGGCGACGGGAGCGGTGCGCTGGCAGACGCGCGCCCCTGGGAAGCTGCGGCCCGTCGGCGTGGCGCACGGTGCGGTACAGCTGCTGGACAGCGACGCGGGGGCCAGGACCGCCGGCATCGTCAGGGTGGACGTGGCGGCCCGTACCGTCCGCCGGACCCAGCTGCCCGCACCGCTGTTCGACGCCGAGGCGACCGTGGGACCGGAGGGGACCGTCTACGCCTTCGGCAGCGGTGGGGCGCTCGTGGCGGTCGGCGCGGAAAGGGAGCTCTGGCGGCTGGAGACCGGGGCGGCCAGCGGCTCCGGGCCCGTCGTCTCGGAGGGGCAGGTCTTCCTGATGACCGGGGACGGCCGACTGCTGGCCGTGGACGCGGCGGCCGGGCGGCTCGTGGGGCAGACCAGGCCGCGCATGGCGGCCCAGGGCACCTTCAGCGCCACCCTCCCCGCCCCCGTCGTCACCGGCGGCGGCGTCTACGCCTCCGCCCCCGACGGCACCGTCTTCGCCGTGGACGCGCGGAACCCCGCCGGGTGGTGAACCACGCCGGCGGGGTCCGGAGCGCTCAGCCCAGCTTCGACACGTCGCGGACCGCGCCCTTGTCGGCGCTGGTGGCCATCGCCGCGTAGGCGCGCAGGGCGGCCGAGACGGTGCGCTCGCGGGTCTTCGGGGCGTACACGCCGCCGAGGGCCGCGTGCCGGGCGGCCAGCTCCTCCTCGGAGACCAGCAGCTCGATCGACCGGTTCGGGATGTCGATGCGGATCCGGTCGCCGTCCTCGACGACCGCGATGTCACCGCCCGAGGCCGCCTCCGGGGAGGCGTGGCCGATGGACAGGCCCGAGGTGCCGCCGGAGAAGCGGCCGTCCGTCACCAGGGCGCAGACCTTGCCGAGGCCGCGGCCCTTGAGGAAGGAGGTCGGGTAGAGCATCTCCTGCATGCCGGGGCCGCCGCGCGGGCCCTCGTAGCGGATGACGACGACGTCCCCCGGCTGGACCTGCTTCGTCAGGATCTTCTCGACGGCCTCGTCCTGCGACTCGCAGACGACCGCCGGGCCCTCGAAGGTCCAGATCGACTCGTCGACACCGGCCGTCTTCACGACGCAGCCGTCGACCGCGATGTTGCCGCGCAGGACGGCGAGGCCGCCGTCCTTGGAGTACGCGTGCTGCACGGAGCGGATGCAGCCGCCCTCGGCGTCCAGGTCGAGGGTCTCCCAGCGCTCGGACTGGGAGAAGGCGGTGGCGGAGCGCTTGCAGCCGGGGGCCGCGTGCCACAGCTCCATCGCCTCCTCGGACGCCGTGCCGGAGCGGGCGTCCCACTTCGCGAGCCAGTCCTCCAGGCCCTTGGAGTGGACGGTGGTGACGTCCTTGTTGAGGAGGCCGCCGCGGTGCAGCTCGCCGAGGATGGCGGGGATGCCGCCGGCGCGGTGGATGTCCTCCATGTAGTACGTGCCGCCGGGCGCGACGTTCGGGGCGACCTTGGCCAGGCACGGGACGCGGCGCGAGACGGCGTCGATGTCCGTCAGGTCGTACTCCAGGCCCGCCTCCTGCGCGGCGGCCAGCAGGTGCAGGATCGTGTTGGTCGAGCCGCCCATGGCGATGTCCAGGGCCATGGCGTTCTCGAAGGCCTCGCGGGAGGCGATGCTGCGCGGCAGGACCGACTCGTCGCCGTCCTCGTAGTAGCGCTTGGTGATCTCCACGACCGTGCGGCCGGCGTCCTCGTACAGGGCGCGGCGGGCGGTGTGCGTGGCGAGGACCGAGCCGTTGCCGGGCAGGGCCAGGCCGATGGCCTCGGCCAGGCAGTTCATCGAGTTGGCGGTGAACATGCCCGAACACGAACCGCACGTCGGACAGGCGTTCTCCTCGATGCGCAGGACGTCCTCGTCCGAGACGTTCTCGTTGGAGGCGTCGACCATGGCGTCGATCAGGTCCAGCTTGCGGACGGTGCCGTCCACCAGGGTCGCCTGCCCGGCCTCCATCGGACCGCCGGAGACGAAGACCACCGGGATGTTGAGGCGCATGGCGGCCATCAGCATGCCGGGAGTGATCTTGTCGCAGTTCGAGATGCAGATCAGGGCGTCGGCGCAGTGCGCCTCGACCATGTACTCCACGCTGTCCGCGATCAGGTCGCGCGAGGGGAGGGAGTACAGCATGCCCGCGTGGCCCATGGCGATGCCGTCGTCGACCGCGATCGTGTTGAACTCGCGCGGGATCGCACCGGCGGCGCGGACGGCGTCCGAGACGATGCGGCCGACCGGCGCCAGGTGGGTGTGACCGGGGACGAACTCGGTGAAGGAGTTGGCGACCGCGATGATCGGCTTGCCGATGTCCTCGCTCGCTACGCCCGACGCGCGCATCAGCGCACGAGCGCCTGCCATGTTGCGGCCGTGGGTGACGGTGCGGGACCTCAGCTCGGGCATGCGGTTTCACTCCCCATGAGTGCGGCTGTACGGTCAGCCGCGACTGCGGATATGGCTCGGTTACGAGGCTACGCCCACCGCCCGCGATCCGGACACCTCGTCCGGATGCCGGGACGCGGGGGTCACTCCTCGGTCAGGTAGCGCTGGAGGGTGGGAGCGACGAGGGCCACGATGTCCTCCGCGTCCGCCGACGCGAGCGGCTCCACCTGCACCACGTACCGCAGGATCGCGATCCCGACCATGTGCGAGGCGGCCAGCTCGGCCCGGAACGTCGGATCCGGGACGTCGAGGTCGGCGGCGATCCGCTCCAGCACCCGGCGCAGCACCAGCGTGCGCAGCACCTTCGCGGCGGCGTCGTGCGTGAGCGCCGACCGGATCACGGCCAGCAGCGGCACCCGGGTGACCGGGTTCTCCCACACCCCCAGGAAATAGCGGACCAGCCGCTCCCCGATGCCGTCGGGACCCTCCCCGAGAATGGCCGGAACCACCAGGGCCGGCTCCAGGCTCACCTCGATGGCCGCGGCGAAGAGGTCGTCCTTGCTGCCGAAGTAGTGGTGCACCAGCGCCGGGTCCACCCCCGCGACCTTCGCGACGCCGCGCACGGACGTCTTGTCGTACCCGCGCTCCGCGAACACCTCGCGGGCGGCGAGGCGGATGCGCTCCTGCGTACCGGGGCCCTCGTCCGCCTCGTCCTGGCGCGGCCGGCCGGGGCCGCGCCGCCGCTTCACGGGCTCCGTCACCGGCGGCCGGCCGGCTTCGCGAGGTGCGCACGCGTGAAGGCCAGCGCCTCCGCGAGATCCGCCTCCCGCTCCGCGGAGGACATGGCGCGCCGCGTGTTCACCTCGATCACCACGTGCCCGTCGAAGGAACTCCGGGCCAGCCCTGCGAGCAGCTCGGCGCAGGGCTGCGTACCGCGCCCGGGGACCAGGTGCTCGTCCTTCGCCGATCCGTTGCCGTCGGCGAGGTGGACGTGGGCCAGCCGGTCCCCCATCCGGTCGATCATCGCGGAGGCGTCGGTGCGGGCGGTGGCGGTGTGCGACAGGTCGACGGTGAAGTGCCGGTAGTCGTCCTTCGTCACGTCCCACTCGGGCGCGTACGCGAGCATCTCGCGGTCCCGGTAGCGCCACGGGTACATGTTCTCGACGGCGAAGCGGACGTCGGTCTCGTCGGCCATCCGCCAGATCCCGGACACGAAGTCCCGCGCGTACTGGCGCTGCCAGCGGAACGGCGGATGCACCACGACGGTGGACGCCCCCAGCCGCTCGGCCGCCGCCCGGGCCCGGTGGAGCTTGGTCCACGGATCCGTCGACCACACGCGCTGGGTGATGAGCAGACAGGGCGCGTGCACGGCCAGGACCGGCACCTGGTGGTGGTCCGACAGGCGGCGCAGCGCGTCGATGTCCTGGCTCACCGGGTCCGTCCAGACCATGACCTCCACCCCGTCGTAGCCGAGGCGCGCGGCGATCTCGAAGGCGGTCGCCGTGGACTCCGGGTAGACGGAGGCGGTGGACAGGGCGACCTTCGGGGTCCGGCTGCTCGGGATACGGAGTGGATCTGCCACGGTGACAGATTACGGGGCGCCTCCCCGGCGGGACGCACACGGCGGCACTCTCGTCATACTTTTCGGATGGAACCCGAAGGGACCGCACGCGCCCGGCAGTGGCTGGCCGACCGCGGCGTCGTCCAGACCCCCGGGGGCTGGACCGACCCCGACAGGCCCGGCGCTCCCCGTACCGCCAACGAGATCGCGCACTCCTGGGCCTACGAGGTCTTCGTGGACGAGGACCTCGACGGGGCGGCGGCGGTACGCATGGCCTTCGGCCTGCTGGACCTCCTCGACGAGTACTGGGTCACCTGCGAGATCGGCTTCGCGCACGACGGCCCGGACGGCCCGCTGCCCGCCGGACCCCTCTGGGAGGGCTACCGCACGCGCCTGGAGGCGGAGCGGGACCCGGCGCCCGTGCGCTACTCGCTCTGGGTCGACTGGTTCGAGGACCGCTCCACCTCCGCCACGGCCTTCGCCGAGGTCCTGGGCAACGACATCGCCGCCATCGTGGCCGCCCCCGCGCCGCCGTCGCTGCGCCGCGCCGCCCGCGTCCTGGCCGACTCGGGCCCGGTCCCGTGGGAGGTCAAGCACCCCGCGTACGAAACGGCGGCCCGCCTCCCGGCCCTCCACGAGCCCCTCTTCAAGGCCCTGCGCGCCGGCTACCACGACCTCTACGGCGACCTGGACCCCGCCGCGGCCCTCACCCTCCTCGACCGCCTCACCCTCCCCCCGGCCACGGAACACCTCCCCCGGCTCCGCGCGGTCCTCGCGGCGGGCCACCGCAACCACCGCCACGCCCCGCAGGCGTGGGCCCCGGCGACGGCCTGACGGCGCCGCCCGGGGCCTCCGCGCCCGGGCGCTTACGGCAGGTGGTCCAGGCGGCGCAGGATGACGCCTTCGCGCAGGGCCCAGGGGCAGATCTCCAGTTCGTCCACGCCGAAGAGGTCCATCGCCGCCTCCGCCACCAGCGCCCCCGCCAGGAGCTGGGCGGCGCGGCCCTCCGAGACGCCCGGGAGGGCGGCGCGCTCCGTCGTGGTCATCACCGTCAGGCGGGGCACCCACTCCTCGAGGGATTTGCGGCTCAGGTCGCGCTGCACGTACAGCCCGTCGGCCTCGCGGGCCGCGCCCGCGAGCCGGGCCAGCTGCTTGAAGGTCTTCGACGTCGCCACCACGTGGTCCGGCGACCCGAAGCGGCTGAACTCGCCGACCGTCCGCGCGATCCGCGCCCGGACGTGCCGCCGCAGCGCCTTCACGTCCGCCGGGTCCGCCGGGTCCCCCGGGAGCCAGGCCGAGGTGAGGCGGCCCGCGCCCAGCGGGAGGGACACGGCCGCGTCGGGGTCCTCGTCCATCCCGTACGCGATCTCCAGCGAGCCCCCGCCGATGTCGAGGACCAGCAGCTTCCCCGCGGACCAGCCGAACCACCGCCGGACCGCCAGGAAGGTCAGCCGGGCCTCGTCCTCACCGCTGAGCACCGGCAGCTCGATGCCGGTCTCCGCCTTGACCCGGGCCAGGACGGCGTCGGCGTTCGGGGCCTCGCGCACCGCGCTGGTCGCGAAGGGCAGGACGTCCTCGCAGCCCTTGTCCTCGGCGGCCTGCACCGCGCCGGCGATCGCCGCGACGAGCCGTTCGACACCCTCCGGGCTGACCGCGCCGTGCTCGTCGAGCAGCTGCGCGAGCCGCAGCTGCACCTTGTGCGAGTGCGCGGGCTGGGGGCGCGCGCCGGGGTGCGCGTCCACCACCAGCAGATGGATCGTGTTCGAACCCACATCGAGGACACCGAGTCTCATGCGGGAAACGCTACTGGGCCGGACGAGGAGCGGTGGAGGAAGGGGCGCTTAGGCTGGGCTTGTGCCAAATACGAAGAAGGCCAGCAAGAGCGAGACCAAGAAGAAGACGAAGACCAGGGTGTCGGACGAGAAGGGCCTCGACTTCCCCCGCGCCTGGGTGGAGTTCCCCGATCCCGCCGACGAGGAGCAGGTCTTCCGCTGCGACCTGACCTGGCTGACCTCCCGCTGGACGTGCATCTTCGGCAGCGGCTGCCAGGGCATCCAGGCGGGCCGCGCGTCCGACGGCTGCTGCACCCTCGGCGCGCACTTCTCCGACGAGGAAGACGAGAAGCGGGTGGCCGGGCACGTCGCCCGCCTGACGCCGGAGCTGTGGCAGTTCCACGACGTCGGGAGCGAGTCCGGCTGGACCCAGCTCGACGACGACGGGGAGAAGCAGACCCGCCGCTGGGACGGCGCCTGCATCTTCCTGAACCGGCCCGGTTTCCCGGCCGGCGCGGGCTGCTCCCTGCACATCCTGGCGCTCAGGAGCGGCCAGGAGCCTCTGGAGACCAAGCCGGACGTGTGCTGGCAGCTGCCCATCCGGCGGACCTACGACTGGATCGACCGGCCGGACGACACCCGGGTCCTCCAGGTGTCGATCGGCGAGTACGACCGGCGCGGCTGGGGCCCGGGCGGCCACGACCTGCACTGGTGGTGCACGTCGGCGACCTCCGCGCACGGTGCCGGACAGCCGGTGTACGTGTCGTACCGGGCGGAGCTGACGGAGCTGATGGGCAAGGAGGCCTACGAGGAGCTGGTGAAGCTGTGCGAGGCGCGGCTGGCCTCGCTGCTGCCGATGGCCCCGCACCCCGCCGACCCGGCGTAGACCCGGGCAGGCCTCAGCCCCCGGGCGTCCCCGGGTCGGGGGAAACCGTTCCTCCTGAGGGGGGTTCCGGGGTCGCCGTGTCCGTCGGGGCCGGCGTGGGGTCCGGGGTCGGCGTGGGGTCGGGGGCGGGCGTGGTCGGTGTGGGCGTGGGTTCCGGGGTCGGTGTGGGCGTGGGGTCGGGGTCCGGGGCCGGCGGGGTCGGCTCCGGGGTGGGCGCGGGGCGGCCGCGGCCCTGGAGGGAGACCACCGCCCCGCCGGGGTCGACACCGACCCGGGCCGTCCAGGCGCCGACGGGCTGGGCCTCGGTGTCGACGGTGATCCGGAGGGTGACCGATTCTCCGGGCGCGAGGGTGCCCGCCGTCTCGCTCGCGCGCAGCCATGGCGCGTCCGACCAGAGCCGCCAGTCGACGGGGCTCCCGCCGGAGGCGGTGAGGGTGAGCAGGGTGGTGGCGCCCCGGGTGGTCGCGGCGACGGTGAGGCGGCCGGGCGCGCCGGGGCCGGCGGCCTCGGGGCCGGCCGGGCTCCCGGCGCTGATGACCTCGACGGAGACGTCGGGAGCCGCGCTGCCGGCCGCGAAGCCGGGCTCCCCGGTGGTGTGGGTGGTGTTGCCGGTGTTCTCGTACCCGGTGAAGGGGCGGCCCCCGGCGTACGGGGGCGGGATCTTCGATTCGCTGGCCGAGATGCGGCTGCCGTCGCCTCCGACGGGCTCGCCGGTGGAGGGGGCGCCCCGGTACGCGGCCCACAGCGCGAGTACGGGCGCGGCGACGACGGTGGCCACGACGGTGGTGGTCACGGCCCGTGCGCGGAGCCGGTCGCGGCGGGCGGCGCGGTCCTTGGGGTCCATGGGGAAGCCGGTCCGGTCGAAGCGCGGGCCGGGGCGGCCGCCGCGGCGCCGGCCGGAACGCAGCATGGCGGCGTGGACGGCGGTGCGGGGCGCGGGGACCAGGGGCAGGACGGCGCTGATGCCGGAGCCCGGCCAGGGGGCCGCGGCACCGACGCGTTCGGCGGCGCGGCGGCAGCGCGGGCAGTCGTCGACGTGGCGGACGAGCTCGGCGCGCAGGGTGGTGGACAGCAGTACCTGGACGTCGCCGTCGTCGCCGGTGATGCGGGAGACGGCCGGGCAGTTGGCGGTCTCGACGACGGCGAGGGCGGCGCGGGTGCGTTCGACCTCGCAGGCCGCGCCGGAGAGCAGGTCCCGGGCGGCGGTGGGGGCGGTGCCGAGGACGGCGGCGAGTTCGGTGACGCCGAGGCGGTGGCGGACGGCGAGTTCGAGGGCCTCGCGCTGTTGGGGGGTGGTGCCGGCGGCCTCGGGCCAGGCGAGCCGGGCGAGTTCGGTACGGCGGTAGGCGTTCACGTCGAGCGGGCGGTGCGCCCGGGGCGCGCGCTCGGGGTCCGTATGCTCCAGCGTGCGCGGGGCGGAATGCGCTCCCTGGCGGACGCGCCGCCGCTCGGCCAGCCGGCGCAGGCAGGCCCAGCGGGCGAGCGCGTAGAGCCAGGCCCGCCGGTCGCCCTCGTCGGGACATCTTCCGGGGTACCGCTCGGCGACGGCGAGGACGTCGCCGAGCACCTCGGTGGCGGCGTCGTGGTCGCACAGGACCGACAGGCAGTACGTGAAGAGCCCGTCCAGGTGGGGCTCGTGCCGCAGGGGCGGGGGCTCCCCGCCGGGGACGGGGTCCTCGGGCCGGACGGTGTCGGCGGTGTCGGCGGTGTCAACCGCACCACCGGTACCAGCCGCACCTTCGGCACCACCCGCTTCTGCCGTCGCTCCTACCCCATAGGAAGCACCACCGGCAACTGGCGTAACCTCCGCACCACCCGTATCGCCCGCCGGGCCCGCCCAGTCCACTCGGGGCGTGCGCCCGTGCGCGGGGTGTGCGCCGGTGCGCGATACGGACTCTCCCTGGTCGCTGCTGTTCACTCGGCGAACCGTAGGCGGCGCGCCGGTAACGCTCCGGAAGCCTTCCGGGGTTTTAGCCCTTAAGGGTGAACAGATCGGCACTCCGCTGACAGCGGCCCTGACGCCCGGCCCCGCCGCGCGCGGATCCGGTGGTCCGGCGGCCGCCCGCGCGCCCGACGCGTCGGGCGTTGTCGGTGGCGGCGGCTACGGTGGGCGCCATGGCTGCCCGTACATCTCGTTCATCCGCCAAGGACCGGCCGTCCTACCGCTGCTCCGAGTGCGGCTGGACCACCGCGAAATGGCTCGGCCGGTGCCCCGAGTGCCAGGCGTGGGGGACCGTCGAGGAGATGGGCGCGCCCGCCGTACGGACCACCGCGGCCGGTCGCGTCTCCGCGGCCGCGCTGCCCATCGGCCAGGTCGACGGCAGGACCGCGACCGCCCGCAGCACCGGCGTGGACGAGCTGGACCGGGTCCTGGGCGGCGGCCTCGTCCCCGGCGCGGTGGTGCTGCTGGCGGGCGAGCCGGGCGTCGGCAAGTCGACGCTGCTGCTGGACGTCGCCTCGAAGGCGGCCACCGGCGACCACCGCACCCTGTACGTCACCGGCGAGGAGTCGGCCAGCCAGGTGCGGCTGCGGGCCGACCGGATCAACGCCCTCAACGACCACCTCTACCTCGCCGCCGAGACCGACCTGTCCGCGGTGCTGGGCCACCTCGACGCGGTGCGGCCGTCGCTGCTGGTCCTGGACTCCGTACAGACCATCGCCTCCCCCGAGATCGACGGCGCGCCCGGCGGCATGGCCCAGGTCCGCGAGGTCGCCGGCGCGCTGATCCGCGCCTCGAAGGAGCGGGGCATGGCCACCCTCCTCGTCGGCCACGTCACCAAGGACGGCGCCATCGCCGGCCCCCGCCTGCTGGAGCACCTGGTGGACGTGGTGCTCAGCTTCGAGGGCGACCGGCACGCCCGGCTGCGCCTGGTGCGCGGCGTGAAGAACCGTTACGGGGCCACCGACGAGGTCGGCTGCTTCGAGCTGCACGACGAGGGCATCACCGGGCTCGCCGACCCCAGCGGCCTGTTCCTGACCCGGCGTGCCGAGGCGGTGCCGGGCACCTGCCTGACCGTGACCCTGGAGGGCAAGCGCCCGCTGGTCGCCGAGGTGCAGGCGCTCACCGTCGACTCGCAGATCCCCTCGCCGCGCCGCACCACCTCGGGTCTGGAGACCTCGCGCGTCTCCATGATGCTGGCGGTGCTGGAGCAGCGCGGCCGCATCACCGCGCTGGGCAAGCGGGACATCTACAGCGCGACCGTGGGCGGGGTGAAGCTGACGGAGCCGGCGGCGGACCTGGCGATCGCGCTGGCGCTGGCCTCGGCGGCCAGTGATGTGCCCCTGCCGAAGAACCTGGTGGCCATCGGGGAGGTCGGTCTGGCCGGCGAGGTGCGGCGGGTGACCGGCGTACAGCGGCGCCTGGCCGAGGCGCACCGGCTCGGTTTCACGCACGCGCTGGTCCCGGCGGACCCGGGGAAGGTGCCGTCGGGGATGAAGGTGACCGAGGTGGCGGACATGGGGGACGCGCTACGGGTCCTGCCGCGCGGGCGTTCGCGTACGCCGGCCCGGGAGCGGGCGGCGGCGGAATAGCCGGCCCGGGAGCGCGCGGCGGAACGGCCTGCCGCGCCCACGGCGGCGCGGACAGCAGCGGAATCCTTGCCTCCGCAGCCGGGTCCCGCAGCAGGTCAGCGGGCGGCCGCGAGCCGGACGGCCCCGGACGGGGGGCCCGGACGGGGGCACCCCGGGGGCCGGCGCGCACGGCGCGCACGGGGCCTCCTGGCGGCGGTACGGGCCAAGCCCCGGCGGGCGCACAGCGTGCGCCGGTAGACTTTGGGCTGGTCCGCCCGGCCGTACGCGGCGGCGCAACCCGCGACCGGAGGAGTGCAGTGGCAGCCAAGGACGGGGCAGCAGCACCCGGGAAGTCCGGCGCGAGCTCCAAGCACGAGGCGTTGATGCGCGCCTCGCTGAGCGCGGTCGCGCCTGGTCAGCCCCTGCGCGACGGGCTGGAGCGGATCGTCCGGGGCAATACGGGCGGCCTGATCGTCCTGGGCATGGACAAGACCGTCGAGTCGATGTGCACCGGCGGCTTCGTACTGGACGTGGAGTTCACCGCGACCCGGCTGCGCGAGCTGTGCAAGCTCGACGGGGCGCTCATCCTCGACAAGGACATCACCAAGATCCTGCGGGCCGGCGTACAGCTGGTGCCGGACGCCTCGATCCACACGGAGGAGACGGGCACCCGCCACCGCACGGCGGACCGCGTCTCCAAGCAGTGCGGTTTCCCGGTGGTGTCGGTGTCCCAGTCGATGCGGCTGATCGCGCTGTACGTGGACGGGGAGCGGCGGGTCCTGGAGGAGTCCGGGGCCATCCTGTCCCGGGCGAACCAGGCGCTGGCCACGCTGGAGCGGTACAAGCTGCGCCTGGACGAGGTCGCGGGCACGCTGTCGGCGCTGGAGATCGAGGACCTGGTCACGGTCCGCGACGTCACCGCCGTCGCGCAGCGGCTGGAAATGGTCCGCCGGATCGCGACGGAAATCGCCGAGTACGTGGTCGAACTGGGCACGGACGGGCGACTGCTGTCGCTCCAGCTGGACGAGCTGACGGTCGGCATCGAGCAGGAACGGGAACTGGTGATCCGGGACTACGTTCCGGAACCGACGGCGAAGCGTTCCCGCACGGTGGAGGAAGCGCTGCCGGCGCTGGACGCGCTGACCCATCCGGAGCTGCTGGAGCTGGCGATCGTGGCGCGGGCCCTGGGGTACACGGGCTCGCCGGAGACGCTGGATTCGGCGGTGTCGCCCCGCGGTTACCGGCTGCTGGCGAAGGTGCCCAGGCTGCCGGGGGCGATCATCGAGCGGCTGGTGGAGCACTTCGGCGGGCTCCAGAAGCTGCTGGCGGCCAGCGTGGACGACCTCCAGACGGTGGACGGCGTGGGCGAGGCCCGTGCCCGTAGCGTCCGCGAGGGCCTGTCCCGCCTGGCGGAGTCCTCGATCCTGGAACGGTACGTCTAGGTCGTCTCTTTCGGATCTTGCCGGTTAAGCCCGCGTCGTCCGGTGCCGTGCATCGCAAGGCGGAGCGGCTCCCGATTACTGGACGTCCTCGGGTGCCGCGACAACGCGGCGAGGTGCGGTACCGGGCGGCGCGGGTGTGGGGGCACCTCCCAGCGGTAGCTGGGGGAGCAAGATCCGGAAGAGACGGCCTAGCCGGCGGGAGCATTTCCGCCCGGCCGGGCGGTCCCCCGGCCGCCCCCGCCCGGACCCCCCGAAAAGGCCTAGTCCTGCTTCAGGACGAAGGACGTGCGGGCCACCGGGAGGCCCGGGGACTTGACCTCGACCACGTAGGTGTCGGGGGCCGGGTTGCCCTGCGGGGGGTTCTGGCACTGGTCCGCCGCGCTCGGCTTGCGGTCCCATTCCACCGTCTGCTTCGTCTCGCCCTGTGCCGGCAGCCGGTAGAAGGCGTTGGCGGCGCCCGTCGGGCAGTCCGCGGAGGACCAGACGGCCTTGGCGCCGGTCGTCTGGAAGATGGTCACGACCGCCTGCTTCGGCCCGAGCCCGAACTTGCAGGTGCTGCCCGAGGTGTTGCGGACGAGCAGTTCGAGACGGGGCTTCTCGTTCGTCTCGTACTCGTTCTTCACGCTCTTGACCTCCCACTGCAGCGCGCTCGCCGGGCACGTCGGCAGCGGGGAGTCCGCCGGGACCTGCGCGGGGGAGGAGCCCGAGGAGCCCGAGGAGCCCGCGCCCGTGCCGGGGGCCGCGCCGGTGCCGCCCGGGGCGTCGTTCCCGCCCGGGCCCTGGGAGCCGCTGCCGCCGCCGGTGCCGGAGCCCGACTCGGCGCGTCCGCCCGGGGCCTGACTGATCGCCGGGCCGGAGCCGGAGGGGCCGGGGGTGATCGTGCGCACGGGTCCGGAGCCGTCGCCGCCGCCCTTGCCGTTCGTACTCGTGCCGCCGCCACCGGAACTGACGAACCATACGGCGAGCAGCGCGACGAGCGCGGCGACGGACGCCAGCACGGCCCTCCGCCGCCAGTAAATGGAGGAGGGGAGCGGCCCGACCGGATTGCGCAGAGATCCCACGCACCGAACCTTACGAGAACTCGTGCCGCGTTCCGCGCCCCACATGCCGCGTATCCGGCAGGTTTTGCCGATGATCAGCCTGCGGGGTCACCCGGGAACGGCCATAACCGGCCAGGGGTCCGGCGCGGCCCCGTCGGGGCGGCCAGTACGGTCAGTGACCATGGACAGCTCCGACCTCTACCGCGACATCACCGACTTCGCCCACGACACGCCCTCTTGGGTGCGGTTGACGGTCGAGGTCTGGACCGAATACGGCCTCCTGCTCTTCGGTCTGCTCTTCATATCCGTCTGGTGGCGTGCGCGCGGACAGCGCGGCGGCGAGCCGCGGGCCCTCGCGCTGGCGGTGCTCGCGCCGCTGGTCACCGCGCTGGTGTACGTGGCCTCGGAGCTGGTGAAGTCCACCATCGACGAGGAACGGCCCTGCCGGGCGGTGGCCGGTGCGGCCGCCTCCCTGATCCCGTGCCCGCCGTACGGCGACTGGTCCTTCCCCAGCAACCACTCCTCCATCGCCGGCGCCGCCGCCGTCGCGCTGGCGCTCGCCGTTCCCCGGCTCGCGTGGCTGACGGTGCCGATGGGGCTGCTGATGGCCTTCTCCCGGGTCTTCGTCGGGGTGCACTACCCGCACGACGTCGGCATGGGCCTGCTGCTGGGCGCCTCGCTGGCCGTCATCGCCGTGGCGGCGCTGACCGGTCCGATGACCGGCATCACCACCGCCGTCCAGGGCAGCGGCAACCGCGCGGCCATCTGGTTCACCGGTCCGGGCCCCGCGCGCCGGCCCTGAAACGTGCCAGGATGCCGTCTGTCATGACTGCATCTCCCACACACACCTCCGCGCTGCACACCCCCGTCATCGCGTGGTTCGACGAGCACGCCCGCGACCTTCCCTGGCGCCGCCCCGAGGCCGGCCCCTGGGGGGTGATGGTCAGCGAGTTCATGCTGCAGCAGACCCCCGTCAGCCGGGTGCTGCCGGTGTACGAGCAGTGGCTCGCCCGGTGGCCCCGGCCCGCGGACCTGGCCGCCGAGGCGCCGGGCGAGGCCGTACGGGCCTGGGGGCGGCTGGGCTACCCCCGCCGGGCGCTGCGCCTGCACGGCGCGGCCGCGGCGATAGCGGAACGGCACGGTGGCGACGTACCCCGCGACCACGCGCAGCTGCTCGCGCTGCCCGGGATCGGCGAGTACACGGCCGCCGCGGTGGCCTCCTTCGCGTACGGGCAGCGGCACCCGGTGCTGGACACCAACGTGCGCCGCGTCTTCGCGCGCGCGGCGACCGGGGTCGAGTACCCCCCGAACGCCACCACCGCCGCCGAGCGGCGGCTGGCGCGGGAGCTGCTGCCCGAGGACGAGGCGACGGCGGCGCGCTGGGCGGCCGCCTCCATGGAGCTCGGCGCGCTGGTGTGCACCGCCAAGAGCCCCGACTGCGTGCGCTGCCCGGTGGCGGCGCAGTGCGCGTGGCGGCTCGCGGGGAAGCCGGCGCACGACGGGCCGCCGCGGCGCGGACAGACGTACGCCGGGACGGACCGGCAGGTGCGCGGCAAGCTGCTGGCGGTGCTCCGGGAGGCGGTGGGCCCGGTTCCGCAGGCAGTGCTGGACACCGTCTGGGACGAACCGGTGCAGCGGGCCCGGGCGCTGGACGGGCTGGTGTCGGACGGGCTGGTGGAGCCGCTCGCGCAGGGGATGTACCGGCTGCCGCAGAGCTGACGGCCGGGCCCGGCCGGCGGACCGGGCCCGGGCCGGGATCCACTCGAAGCTGACTCGAAGATTCCGTTTCGGGCCGGGAAACCGCAGCTCACGGGCGTTGTTACACAACCTACGGGTGTCCGTGCGCCCACCGCAGGCTGACCCGCACAGTGCCGTGACAACCCCTCCGTAACTTCGGACCCGTAAGACAGCGGAGACGGGGACGCAGTGGAGGCGGTCTGAATGGCGCACGGAGAGGTACTCGAGTTCGAGGAGTACGTACGCACCCGGCAGGACGCCCTGCTGCGCAGCGCGCGACGCCTGGTCCCGGACCCCACGGACGCCCAGGACCTGCTCCAGACCGCCCTCGTACGCACCTACGGCCGCTGGGACGGCATCGCCGACAAGTCCCTGGCCGACGCCTACCTGCGCCGGGTCATGATCAACACGCGGACCGAGTGGTGGCGGGCCCGCAAGCTCGACGAGGTCCCCACCGAACAGCTCCCGGACGCGTCCGTCGAGGACGGCTCGGACCAGCGCGCCGACCGCGCCCTGCTGATGGACATCCTCAAGGTGCTCGCGCCCAAACAGCGCAGCGTCGTGGTGCTGCGACACTGGGAGCAGATGAGCACCGAGGAGACGGCCGCGGCGCTCGGTATGTCGGCGGGAACCGTGAAGAGCACACTGCACCGCGCCCTGGCCAGGCTCCGACAGGAGCTGGAGAGCCGGGACCTGGACATGCGTGCCCTGGAACGCGGTGACCACACCACGCGCTACGAGGGGCGGGAGCGGTGCGCGGCCTGAACGGCCAACTTCTGAGGGGCAGGAGCTCGCTGGTACTCATGTCGACGGGGACGTTCGTCCTCGTCGGCACAGTGCTGTTCGCGGCCGGGTGCTCCACCGGCGGCACCGGCCTGCGCGACGGCGGGCCCGCGCGCACCGAAGCGGTGGCGCGCAGCAACCAGCCCACGGGCGGCGCCTCGAAGCCGCCGGCCCCGGGCCACTCCCCCGCCGCGGCCACCGGCAGCCCGGTCAAGCGGGTCGACCCGGTGGCCCTGCTGAAGGCCGACCCCAGGGTCAGTGCCGAGATCAAGCGGGACCTCAAGCCCTGCACGGGCAAGGAGTACCCGATCGACGTGAGCTACGGGAAGATCACCGGCAACACCGTCGTCGACGTCGTGGTCAACGTCCTGTCCTGCGCCGATGCGCTGGGGCGCGGTTCGTACGTGTACCGCTCGGACGGCGGGAAGTACGAGAATGTGTTCGCGGACGAGCAGAAGCCGGTCTACGCGGAGATCGACCGGGGCGACCTGGTGGTCAGCAAGCCCGTGTACGGGCAGGACGCCGCGCCGGCGGAACCGTCCGGCGAGGACGTGATCACGTACCACTGGAACGGCGAGAGGTTCGCCGAGCAGGACCGGGTCCACTCGGAGTACAGCAACGTGTACAACCCCGGGATGCAGCCGGCCCCGGCCGTCTCCCCGAAGAACTGAACGCCCCCGAGAACCCGACGCGCGGTGGTACCGGACGCGCGGAACGCACAGAACGACCGAGCTGAAGAACCGGAGTGAGGCAGGGCATGGCCGAGACCCACGTGCTGTTCGTGGAGGACGACGACGTCATCCGCGAGGCCACGACCCTGGCGCTGGAGCGCGACGGCTTCGTGGTCACCGCCATGCCCGACGGCCTGTCCGGCCTGGAGTCCTTCCGGGCGCACCGGCCCGACATCGCCCTGCTCGACGTGATGGTGCCCGGCATGGACGGCGTGAGCCTGTGCCGCCGCATCCGCGACGAGTCCACCGTCCCCGTGATCATGCTGTCGGCGCGCGCCGACAGCATCGACGTGGTCCTGGGCCTGGAGGCGGGCGCGGACGACTACGTCACCAAGCCCTTCGACGGCTCCGTCCTCGTCGCCCGCATCCGCGCCGTGCTGCGCCGCTTCGGCCACGCCGGCGGCACGCGGAACGGCGCGCACGGCTCCTCCGGAGCGGACGGCTCGGACGAGCGCGGGGTGTTGTCCTTCGGTGACCTGGAGGTCGACACGGAGGGCATGGAGGTCCGCAGGGCCGGCGCCCCCGTGGGCCTGACCCCCACCGAGATGCGGCTGCTGCTGGAGTTCTCCTCCGCGCCGGGCACCGTCCTCTCCCGCGACCGGCTCCTGGAACGGGTGTGGGACTACGACTGGGGCGGCGACACCCGCGTCGTGGACGTCCACGTGCAGCGGCTGCGCACCAAGATCGGGCAGGACCGGATCGAGACGGTCCGCGGCTTCGGATACAAGCTCAAGGCATGAGTAGAACCGCATGAGGCGTGTCACCCTCCGCACGGGGATCCGCTGGAAGATCACCCTCGCCATCGCCGCCGTCGGCGCCCTCACCGCGCTCGCGCTGAGCCTGGTGGTGCACAGCGCTGCCCGCGTGTCGATGCTGGAGAGCGCCCGCGAGCAGGAGCTGGAACGGGTCCAGTACATCTCCCGGACCCCCGACGCCGGACGCAAGCCGATCTGGGGCGCCAAGGTCAACGACCCCGACCTCCCCGCAGAGCTGCGCGAGAAGGCCCGCTCGGGGCGGCGCGGCACCTACATCCACGAGTCCCCCAAGCGGGTCCCCGAGGTGTGGGCGGCCGTACCGCTCGGCAACGGGCAGGTGCTCTCCATGCACCACCCGTTCCGCGAGAGCGCCAACATGGTGCGCGACCTGGACCGGGCCCTCGTCGTCGGCTCACTGGCCGTGGTGATCGGCGGCTCGGCCATGGGCGTGCTCATCGGCGGCCAGATCTCCCGCCGGCTGCGCCAGGCCGCGGCCGCCGCGCAGCGCGTGGCGCACGGGGACCCCGAGGTGCGCGTACGGGACGCCGTGGGCGGTGTCGTACGGGACGAGACGGACGACCTCGCGCACGCCGTGGACGCCATGGCCGACGCCCTCCAGCAGCGGCTGGAGGCCGAACGGCGGGTGACGGCGGACATCGCGCACGAGCTGCGGACCCCGGTGACGGGCCTGCTCACGGCGGCGGAACTGCTGCCTCCGGGCCGGCCGACGGAGCTGGTCCGCGACCGCGCGCAGGCGATGCGGGCGCTGGTCGAGGACGTGCTGGAGGTGGCCCGGCTGGACAGCGCGTCCGAGCGGGCGGAACTCCAGGACGTGGCGCTGGGCGAGTTCGTGAGCCGGCGGGTGGCCTCGCTGATGCCGGAGGCCTCGGTACGGGTCGTCGCGGACGAGATCGTCAGCACGGACCCGCGCCGGCTGGAGCGGATCCTCGGGAACCTGCTGGCGAACGCCTCGCGGTACGGGCGGGCCCCGATCCAGGTCGACGTCGAGGGCCGGGTCGTACGCGTCCGGGACCACGGGCCGGGCTTCCCGGAGGCGCTGCTGCGCGAGGGCCCGAGCCGCTTCCGGACCGGGTCCACGGACCGCGCCGGGGTGGGTCACGGGCTCGGGCTGACCATCGCGGAGGGGCAGGCCCGGGTGCTGGGGGCGCGGCTGACGTTCCGCAACGTCGCGGCGCGGGGCGGCGCGGAGAACGAGGGCGCCGCCGCCGGGGCGGTGGCGGTGCTGTGGCTGCCGGAGCACGCGCCGACGGCGACGGGAAGCTTCCCGGTCATCCAGCTGCCGGGCTGACCCCGGCTCCGCACCCCGCCGGGGCCGGCCCCCCGGGTTCGGCACCGGCGCCGGGTTCCGGACCGGTGCGGGGACCGGGATCGGTGCCGGGCGCTCCCCCGTTCGGGGCGATGTTCTAGCATCCGTGCCATGACTGACGGTACGGATCGCCCGAACAGCCCCCAGCCCGGCCCCGCCCCCGGGAGCGGCGGCTACGGTTTCCCGCCGCAGACGCCGAACCCCTACCAGCCGGGGCCCGCGCAGGGACAGCCGTCCGGCGGGGGCTTCGGGCCGCCTCCGGCGCAGCCGCAGACGGAGGCCCCGCTCGGCGGCGGTGGCGCTGAACCGTTCTCCCCGCCCTCGACGCCCTCCACGCCCGACTGGCAGGCCATGGCCGACGCCACCGAGGCCCAGCGGCGCAAGCGCAGGCGGCTGACCATCGGCATCGGGGCGCTCGCGGTCGTCCTGGTCGCGGGCGGCGCGGGGTTCTTCGTACTGAACGGCTCCGGCGACGACCCGAAGAACCCGCCGGCGGTCGCCTCCTCGGGATCGCCGAGCGCGTCGGACGGCTCCTCCCCGTCCCCGGACGGCAAGACCCCCGAGGACGACTCCCCGACCGTGCCGGGCGAGCCGAACCTGCTGCGCGACCGCAGCGGGAAGATGGGCATAGCCCTGGGCCCCGGCGCCTCACTGGGCGAGCTGGCCAAGCGGACCGAGGTCCGTTTCAAGGGCACGCCCGACTCCTACGCCCAGGGCGCCGAGCCGGCCGTGGACGTCACCAAGAGCTTCACCGTCTCCACCCGCGCCTACAACGTGGCCGAGACCGGCTCGCGCATGGCGGTGAGCCAGGGCGACGGGGTCTCGTACTCCTTCGAGCTGGGCTTCGAGGTCGTGAACGGCAAGAAGGCCTGGGTGTTCCGGGTGCAGACCGGTGACAAGGGCCAGGCGGCGACCGCCCAGCAGGTGGTCGTGGACAACGTGGACACCACACGGCAGTGGGTGCTGCTGACGGGGACCTACGACGCGGAGAAGAAGACCATCGCGCTGTGGGTGGACGACAAGCAGGGCGGCCAGGCGCAGGTCTCCGGTATCTGGCCCGGCCCCGGGCCGCTCCAGCTGGGCCGGGCCCGCCACCACGAGATCTGGAGCGCCGCGTGGGACGGGCCGCTGGACCACATCCGGATCTTCGACCAGGCGCTGGGCCAGGAGCAGATCACCGGCCTGAAGAACAACAAGACCGGGAAGATCAAGCCGACCCACTCCTGGCTGATCTGACCGGGGTCAGATGGTGACGCCGGCGTTGCGCAGGAAGGCCACCGGGTTGACGGCCGAGCCGTAGTTCGGGGTGGTGCGGATCTCGAAGTGCAGGTGGGGGCCGCTGCTGTTGCCGGTGTTGCCGGACAGCGCGATCCGCTGGGCGGCGGAGACCTTCTGGCCGATCCGGACCTGGATCTTCGAGAGGTGCGCGTACTGGGAGTACGTGTTGTTCGCGTGCTTGATCACGACGGCGTTGCCGTACGCGGGGCCGTCGCCGCCGCCGTTCGGGCCGGCCTTCACGACGGTGCCGGCGCCCGCGGCCCGGACCGGGGTGCCGGTGGGAACGGCGAAGTCCTGGCCGGAGTGCTTGTGCGCCCACATGCTGCCGCCCCTGCCGAAGGTCGCGGACAGCGTGTAGCTCACGACGGGCTTGGCCCACAGGACGGGCTTCGCGGCAGCCGCCTTGGCCTTCGCGGCGGCCTTGGTCTTCGCGGCGGCCGCCTTGGCCTGCGCGGCCGCCTTGGCCTGCGCGTCGGCCTGCGCCTGGAGGGCGGCGGCCTCGGCGGACACGGACACGGCGGAGGGGGCCTCGTCGGCGAAGGCGGCGGTCG
This sequence comes from Streptomyces sp. NPDC029122, assembly GCF_055569445.1. NCBI lineage: Bacteria > Bacillati > Actinomycetota > Actinomycetes > Kitasatosporales > Streptomycetaceae > Streptomyces > Streptomyces sp. NPDC029122. The sequence goes on from NZ_JBVHWK010000039.1 coordinate 26,701, forward strand.
TCCCGGCCCCGAGTGCCAGCAGCGCGCCGAGACCGGTGGCGGCGAGGGCGGTACGGGTGCGGCGGATGCTGACGCGCTTCGCGGACATGGGAGACCTCCGGGGCCGGGGACAGGAGCGGTGGCAAGAAAGATCCCGGCGCCTGCGGACCGAACCGCTGCTGCCGGGCTTGCCCCACCTTGGTAACCCGTGCCCCCGGGCTTCCCCAAACGTCCCTTTTACTACCCCGGCTCGTAGCCGCCGGGTGGATCTCCGAGCTCTTGACGGCGTCCGTACTGCGCAAGCGCGGGGACAAACCGGGCAGCCGAAGCTACGAGAGTTCCTAGTAGGTCCGATTTGCCCTGTGCGGCTTGTCACCGGCCACCGGGCCCCGACGGGCACCCCAGGGCCCGGCGGGGACCGCTCCCCGCCCCCGCTCCGCCGTCCGGCCCGTCCAGGCGGCCGCCTACGGCCGGGCACGAAAAAGGGGCGGCCCCGGGACCTCGTGGGTCCCGGGGGACCGCCTCCCACCCGGGCGAGGGCCTCCCCCTCTTCTCCGCCCCCTC
>NZ_JBVHWK010000039.1:27253-62925 GCF_055569445.1 Streptomyces sp. NPDC029122
GAGAAGAAATGGAACGAGAAGAAAGAGGGATTATAAAGACGAGGGCCTCGCCGACCCCTTCCCGCCACCCCCCCCCCCCCCCCCCCCCCACCACCACACACCCCCCCCCCCCCCCCCCCCCCCCCCCCCCCCCCCCCCCCCCCCCCCTACGCCCGCGGCGAGCGCCGCCGGCGCTTACGCGCCCTTGGAAAGGTCCGGGCCGGAGCCCGTGGCCTCGATCGGGGGGATGTCCGGCAGGGCCGACTTCTCCTCGCCGCGGAAGGTGAACTTGGCGTTCTCGCCCTCACCCTCCACGCCGACGACCACGATGTGACCGGGGCGCAGCTCGCCGAAGAGGATCTTCTCCGACAGCAGGTCCTCGATCTCGCGCTGGATGGTCCGGCGCAGCGGGCGCGCACCCATGATCGGGTCGTAGCCGCGCTTGGCCAGGAGCTGCTTCGCGTCACCGCTGAGCTCGATGCCCATGTCGCGGTCCTTGAGGCGCTCGTCCACCTTGGCGATCATCAGGTCGACGATCTGGATGATGTCTTCCTGGCTGAGCTGGTGGAAGACGACCGTGTCGTCGACACGGTTCAGGAACTCGGGCCGGAAGTGCTGCTTGAGCTCTTCGTTGACCTTCGCCTTCATCCGGTCGTAACCGGTCTTGACGTCGCCCTGGGCCGCGAAGCCCAGGTTGAAGCCCTTGGAGATGTCCCGCGTACCCAGGTTGGTCGTCATGATGATGACCGTGTTCTTGAAGTCCACGACCCGGCCCTGGGAGTCGGTCAGGCGACCGTCCTCCAGGATCTGGAGAAGGGAATTGAAGATATCCGGGTGCGCCTTCTCGACCTCGTCGAAGAGGACGACGGAGAACGGCTTCCGGCGGACCTTCTCGGTCAGCTGGCCGCCCTCCTCGTAGCCCACGTAGCCGGGGGGCGAACCGAAGAGGCGGGAAACCGTGTGCTTCTCGCTGAACTCCGACATGTCGAGGGAGATCAGCGCGTCCTCGTCGCCGAAGAGGAATTCGGCCAGCGTCTTGGAGAGCTCGGTCTTACCGACACCGGACGGGCCGGCGAAGATGAACGAGCCACCGGGACGCTTCGGGTCCTTCAGACCCGCACGGGTACGGCGGATGGCCTGGGAGAGCGCCTTGATGGCGTCCTTCTGGCCGATGACGCGCTTGTGGAGCTCGTCCTCCATGCGCAGGAGGCGGGAGGACTCCTCCTCCGTGAGCTTGAAGACGGGAATGCCGGTCGCGGTCGCGAGGACCTCGGCGATGAGCTCGCCGTCGACCTCGGCGACGACGTCCATGTCGCCGGCCTTCCATTCCTTCTCGCGCTTGGCCTTCGCGGTCAGCAGCTGCTTCTCCGAATCACGGAGCGAAGCCGCCTTCTCGAAGTCCTGGGAGTCGATGGCCGACTCCTTGTCGCGGCGGACGGCCGCGATCTTCTCGTCGAACTCGCGGAGGTCCGGCGGCGCGGTCATCCGGCGGATGCGCATCCGGGAGCCGGCCTCGTCGATCAGGTCGATCGCCTTGTCCGGCAGGAAGCGGTCCGAGATGTACCGGTCCGCCAGCGTCGCCGCCTGGACGAGGGCCTCGTCCGTGATGGAGACGCGGTGGTGGGCCTCGTAGCGGTCGCGCAGGCCCTTGAGGATCTCGATCGTGTGGGGGAGGGAAGGCTCCGCCACCTGGATCGGCTGGAAGCGGCGCTCGAGGGCCGCGTCCTTCTCGAGGTGCTTGCGGTACTCGTCCAGCGTCGTGGCACCGATGGTCTGGAGCTCACCACGGGCCAGCATGGGCTTGAGGATGCTGGCGGCGTCGATCGCGCCCTCGGCGGCACCCGCACCCACGAGGGTGTGGAGCTCGTCGATGAACAGGATGATGTCGCCGCGGGTGCGGATCTCCTTGAGGACCTTCTTCAGGCGCTCCTCGAAGTCACCGCGGTAGCGGGAGCCCGCGACCAGGGCACCCAGGTCGAGCGTGTAGAGGTGCTTGTCCTTGAGGGTCTCGGGGACCTCGCCCTTGACGATCGCCTGTGCCAGGCCCTCGACGACGGCGGTCTTGCCGACGCCGGGCTCGCCGATGAGGACCGGGTTGTTCTTGGTCCGGCGGGACAGCACCTGCATGACCCGCTCGATCTCCTTCTCGCGCCCGATGACCGGGTCGAGCTTGGATTCACGGGCAGCCTGGGTGAGGTTGCGGCCGAACTGGTCGAGGACCAGCGAGGTCGAGGGGGTGCCCTCGGCCGGGCCGCCTGCGGTGGCCGACTCCTTGCCGCCCCCGGTGTAGCCGGAGAGCAGCTGGATGACCTGCTGCCGGACCCTGTTCAGATCGGCGCCCAGCTTCACGAGGACCTGGGCGGCGACGCCCTCGCCCTCGCGGATCAGGCCGAGCAGGATGTGCTCGGTGCCGATGTAGTTGTGGCCGAGCTGGAGGGCCTCTCGGAGCGAAAGCTCCAGGACCTTCTTCGCCCGCGGGGTGAAGGGGATGTGGCCGGACGGGGCCTGCTGCCCCTGACCGATGATCTCCTCAACCTGCTGGCGAACAGCCTCGAGCGAAATCCCGAGGCTCTCCAGGGCCTTAGCGGCGACACCCTCACCCTCGTGGATCAAGCCCAGGAGGATGTGCTCGGTGCCGATGTAGTTGTGGTTGAGCATCCGGGCTTCTTCCTGAGCCAGGACGACAACCCGCCGCGCGCGGTCGGTGAACCTCTCGAACATCGTTTATCGCTCCTCAGAGCGGTCGGGCAGTTCGGGGTCGGTCCCCGCCCTGTCCTTCCGCATGCTAGTCCCGCGGGACGGGACAGCTCATTCCAACTGCCGACATCCGTCCACGGCTCACCCCCACGTCGGTGAGGAAAACCGGCTGTAAGAGCCGACTACTGCTCCAACTCGATGGTGCGAGACGATGTTCCCGCAGGCCAGGCAGATACCCGTCACAGGTGTACGCCGATGGCGAACGGAACCCGCTCAAATCAGCGTGTCGCCCCGATCCACTAGGAATGTCTTACCCGTAAGGACTGACACTCCATGCCCCTGGACGGGGTCCCCTCCGCTACGGGCGAACAAGCCCGCGTCCCGAATGTGGGACTCCGCCCGCCCGGCGTTTACGCTGCGCGTCGGTTCGGACGCGTCGCGTAACCACTCGACGCCGACCGGAGTTGCTCCGGTCATGTCCCTCAGCGCCGCCGTGAGCGTCCCCTCGCCCCGCGTCCCGTCCGAGGACGGCACCCGCGCCTGGTACGAGCGCGTGCTCGGCTGGAGCTGCGCGGGCGGGCCGCCCCCGCAGCTGGTCACCGGGATCCGGTTCGACGTGCTGGAGCTGCCCTCGGACGCCGGGGCAGCGGTGCTGCGGCGCCGGGTCGCCACCGGCCCGGTGGCCGCGATGGGGCGCCGGATGCGGTTCCTGGTCGCCCCGGGCGCGGCCGAGGAGCTGGAGGGGCTGCTCGACTGGCTGGAGTGGGGCGGGGTGGCGCTGGACCTGACCGCCCTGGGCGCGGGCGGCAGGATCACCGCCCCCGTGCCTCCCGGGCGCGCGGGGGAAAGCCCTCGGGGGGCCGCCGTGTGGCTGCGGCCCCCCGAGCTGGGGTGTGAGGCATCGCTGCCCGCCCTGCCCGTTCCGGGGCAGGGCACGGGGGCCGGGCCCGGACTCTGTGCGGAGCCGGCCGGGCCCGATCTCGTACGCCTGGTGGCCGCGGCGGCGACGGAATGCCACCGCGCCCGCCTGGGGCGGCGTACGCCTCAGCCCTTGGCGTTCTCGTAGGCCTCACGGATCTCGGCCGGGACGCGGCCGCGGTCGTTGACGCTGAGGCCCTGGGCCTTGGCCCACGCGCGGATCTCGGCGGTGTCCGGGCTGCCCGGCGAAGCGGCGGCGCGGCCCTTGGCGCGGCCCGCGGAGGCACGCCCGCCGGTGCGGCGGCCGGCCTTCACGAAGTCCTCCAGCGCACCGCGGAGCTTTTCAGCGTTTGCGGTGGTGAGGTCGATCTCGTAGGTCTTGCCATCCAGAGCGAACGTCACGGTCTCGTCCGCCGTGCCACCGTCGAGGTCGTCGACAAGAAGGACCTGAACCTTCTGTGCCACCGGATTTCCTTTCATCGAAAATGCAGTACGCGGAAAGGAAACCGCTTTTGCCTGAAAAACACAAACCCCCGTCGAGAGGTTCAGGACCTCAACAAGGCGGGAAACGTGCGCGATTCGGACATAGGCCACCGCCGGGCCGGGCCCGTAATAGCCGCCGTGGTCGATCAGAGGTGCAGCAGCATCCGGCTGTTGCCCAAGGTGTTCGGCTTCACTCGTTCGAGACCGAGGAACTCGGCGACTCCCTCGTCATAGGAACGCAGGAGCTCCATGTAGACATCGGTCTCCACCGGGGTCTCGCCGATCTCGACGAAGCCGTGCTTCGCGAAGAAGTCCACTTCGAAGGTCAGGCAGAATACCCGGCTGACCCCGATCCGGCGGGCGGTCTCCAACAACTTGTCGAGCACCCGGTGCCCCACACCGGCGCCCTTCAGGTCGCGGTCGACCGCGAGCGTGCGCACTTCGGCGAGGTCTTCCCACATGACGTGGAGGGCCCCGCAGCCGACCACCTGCCCGTCGGACTCGCGTTCCGCGACCCAGAACTCCTGGATGTCCTCGTAAAGGACCACGGGGGCTTTGTCGAGGAGGATCCGCTGCTGCACGTACTGGTCGAGCAGGCGGCGCAGCGCGGGAACATCACGGGTGCGCGCGCGGCGGATCGTCACTGTTTTCGCGTCGTCTGTGGTGGAAAGCTCTCCCATACCCGGACGCTATCGCCCCGGGTCGCTCCGGTGCGCGCCGGAGTCCTCTTCCGCCGCGGTCCCCTCGGGGCGCTCGCCGGCGGGGCCGCTCTCGGGGCCGGGTTCGTCGTGCTGGACGATGTGCACGGCGGCACGGAGGGCCTCGCGCTGTTCCGGGGACATCATGCCGAAGAAGGCGACGAGGGCGGCCGCCGGGTTGTCGCTGGTCGACCAGGCCTCGTTCATCAGTGCGGCCGAGTAGGCGGCGCGGGTGGAGACCGCCGTATATCGATAGGCGCGGCCTTCGGCTTCCCGGCGGACCCAGCCCTTCTGGTGGAGATTGTCCATAACGGTCATGACCGTGGTGTACGCGATGGACCGTTCCTGCTGGAGGTCTTCCAGGACTTCCCGAACGGTGACCGGGCGGTTCCACTGCCACACCCGCGTCATCACTGCGTCTTCGAGTTCTCCCAAGGGGCGAGGCACAGCAGCACAATAGTGCTGATTGCGGCGAATTGCCCGACTATTCGCCGCAACGCGCGGTGGAAAACCCCGGCGGGGTTACTTCACTTCTGCTGCTGCGGGCCGGCCTCGGCGCGGGCGATCGCGGCGTCGACGGCCGCGTCCTCCTTGGCCTTGTTGGCGCCGCCCTGGCTCTTCACGATCGTCACGACGAGGGCGATGAAGAACGCGGCCATCACGAAGGGGGGCACGAGCGCGGAGACGTAGTCCATGCCCCCAGCGTAGCTATACCGCCGCGCGTCCGGCCGCCGGGGGCGGGGTGGGCTTGCGGCGCGGCGGGAAGACCTCGCCCGGGGTGGGCACCGGGCGGGCGGGCGGCTCCTTCGGCGGGGCGGGCACCGGCTCCGGCGGGGACGGCTGCTCCTTGCCTCCGGCCAGGGCCAGCAGACGGGTACGGGGCGCCGGGGCGGTCGCCGCCGCGAGCCTGCGGCGTACGGAGCGCCCCGCGACGGCCCGGGCCCGCTCCAGCACGGCCGCCGCGACCGGATTGGCCCGCAGGGCGCGCAGGGCGGCGAGGTCGTCGGGCCCGGGCTCGTACCCGGCGGCCAGGGCGTCCTGGAGCAGCTCCAGGTAGCCCGACAGGCTCCCGGGCAGGGCGCCGCGGTAGCGGGCGAGGTCGTCGAGCAGGAAGGCTCTGAGCCGGCCCGCCTCCAGGACCGCTTCGTCCACCGACGCCGCGAGGCGCAGGCAGTCCTGCACCTCGGAGGCCGTCAGGGGGGCCGTGGAGGACTGGAGGGCGTGGGCGAGGGAGCGCCTGAGCACGTGCAGCTCAGCGGCGCTGAACGCCATGCCGCCGCGGGATCCGTAGGGCGTGGGCATGGGGCGAAGATACGCGCTAATCGGACAAAATCCCCTGAGGGTGCGGCATTGCGGCGCGGCGGAGGTCCGCGCCGCGCCCTCCGGGTGGATCAGCCGGTCTTCTTGACGGCCTCGACGAATTCCGCCCAGGCGGCGTGGGTGGTGGCCATCACCAGGTGCGCCGGGTCGGCCCGGTCGGCGACGCGCACCAGGGTGCCGGGCGCCGCGGCGACGTAGACGCAGGCGTCACCCTCGCCGCAGTAGGACGACTTGCGCCAGTCGGGGCGAGCGGTCGCGTTCATGGTGTCTCCTCCGCAGTGGACGAGGTCGCGGTGCTTCTCGAGCGAGACGCTATCTCCACGAGAGGCACGCTCCGGCCGGTTCCGGTAAAAAAACCCGGCCGTCGGAAAGTACGGCCGCCCACCCTACGCGTCACCGCTCACTCCACCGGGAAGGCGTACGCGATCTCGTAGCGCGAGTCGGGGATCACCAGGTCGGCGGTCTCCACTGGGCGGCCGTCGGAATCGAGGTACGTGCGCTCGATCTCGGTGATCAGCGCGCCGAGGCTGATCCCCAGCAGGTTGGCCTGGTTCTGGTTGGCCCGCGACGGGCGCGGCACCTCCACCACGGAGGTGACGGTGATGCCGATCGAGCGCATCCGCGCCACCACCCCCGCCCCGCGCAGCTCGCCGACCTCCGGCAGCACGATCGGGGTGCCCGAGGTGATCGCGAGGGGCTCCCAGGACTCGGAGAGCTCGGCGGGGCTGCCGTCGGCCATGAACTCGTAGCGGGTCATCACGCAGGGGGAGCCCGGCTCGATGGCCAGACGGGCGGCGATCCGCTCGGGCGCCGGGACCTGCGGCAGGGTCCGGGAGTCCCAGGACGCGGCGATGCCGTGCGCGGCGGCCTCGGAGCGGAAGGTGTTGCCGGACCCGGGGACGCGGCGGCGGGTACGGAGCATCCGCATGCGCCGCCGCGGGGTGCGCACGTAGGTGCCCGAGCCGGCCCGGCCCTCGAGGAAGCCCTCGATGATCAGCTGCTCCATGGCCCGCTGGGTCACGCCCTGGCCGACGGAGTACTCCTCCGCGAAGCGGGCGCGCGAGGGCAGTCTGTCGCCGATCGCCCACTCGCCCGCCTCGATGCGGTTCCGGAGCGATTCGACCACCTGCAAGTAAGGTGATTTACGGGGCATTTGGGCCGTCCTGTGCCGTCTCGGCTGTGCCGCGTCGGGAGGGTGTGCGTCCGACGCCGACAAGCTAACCGATCAGGTTCAAGCTGAGGACTCCGCCTGACGGTCCGCTACCGGCCGGTGGGGCCCCGCCGTCGCGGAGCCCCACCGGCCGGCCACTCACTCGAAGTTGGGCGCGTTGCGCTCGTAGACCAGCCGCAGACCGATCAGGGTCAGCCACGGCTCGTGGTCGTCGATCACCGACGCCTCGCCCAGGACGATCGGGGCCAGCCCGCCGGTGGCGATGACCCGCACGTCGTCCGGGTCGCCGCCCGGACCCGCCAGCTCCCGCGCCATCCTGTTCACGATCCCGTCGACCTGGCCCGCGAACCCGTACACCACGCCCGACTGCATCGCCTCGACCGTGGACTTCCCGATCACGTTGCGCGGCCGGGCCAGCTCGATCTTGCGGAGCTGCGCCCCTCGCACACCGAGCGCCTCCATCGAGATCTCGATGCCCGGGGAGATCACCCCGCCCACGTACTCGCCCCGCGCGGACACCGCGTCGAAGGTGGTCGCCGTACCGAAGTCCACGACGATCGCCGGGCCCCCGTACAGCTCGACCGCGGCGACCGCGTTGATGATGCGGTCCGCGCCGACCTCCTTCGGGTTGTCCATCAGGATCGGCACGCCCGTCTTGATCCCGGGCTCCACCAGCACCGAGGGCACGTCGCCGTAGTAGCGGCGGGTGACCTCGCGCAGCTCGTGCAGGACGGACGGGACCGTCGCGCAGATCGCGATGCCGTGGATCCCGTCGCCCAGCTCGCTGCCGAGCATCGGGTGCATCCCCATCAGGCCCTGCATCAGGACGGCCAGCTCGTCGGCCGTCCGGCGCGGGTCGGTCGAGACCCGCCAGTGCTCGACGATCTCGTCACCGTCGAACAGGCCCAGGACCGTGTGGGTGTTGCCCACGTCGATGGTGAGCAGCACGGCCTACACCGCCTCGCGCAGGTCGAGGCCGATGTCCAGGACCGGCGAGGAGTGCGTCAGCGCGCCCACCGCCAGGTAGTCCACACCCGTCTCCGCGTAGGCGCGGGCCGTCTCGAGGGTCAGCCGGCCCGAGGACTCCAGGACGGCGCGGCCCGCGACGATGGTCACGGCCTCCTCCGTCTCCGGGACGGTGAAGTTGTCCAGCAGGATCAGGTCGGCGCCCGCGTCCACGACCTCGCGGACCTGGTGCATCGTGTCGACCTCGACCTCCACCGGCACGTCCGGGAAGGCCTCGCGGACGGCCTTGAAGGCCTGGGCGACGCCGCCCGCCGCGACCACGTGGTTGTCCTTGACCAGCGCCGCGTCCGACAGCGACATGCGGTGGTTGACACCGCCGCCGCAGCGGACCGCGTACTTCTCCAGCGAACGCAGGCCCGGCGTGGTCTTGCGGGTGTCGCGGACCCTGGCCCCCGTGCCCTCCAGCACGTCGGCCCAGCGGCGGGTGGCCGTCGCGATGCCGGACAGGCGGCACAGGATGTTCAGGGCGCTGCGCTCGGCGGTCAGCAGGTCGCGGGTACGGGAGCGGACGGACAGCAGCAGCTGGCCGGCCTCGACCCGGTCCCCGTCCTCGGCGTGCCGCTCCACCTCGAAGGCCTCCGTGCAGACCACGGAGAACACGGCCTCGGCGATCCGCAGACCGGCCACCACGCCGGCCTCGCGGGCCACGAAGTCGGCGATGGCCTCGGCGTCCTCGGGGACGGTCGCGACGGTGGTCACGTCGACCCCGCCGTCCAGGTCCTCGGACAGCGCCATGTGCGCGATGTCCTCGACCTCGATCGGGTCCAGGCCCGCGTCCGCCAGCAGCTGGGCGAGCGCCGGGTCGAGACCGCTCTCCTCGCCGTCGCCACAGCCGCAGTCGTCGCCGCAGCCGCCTTCGTTCTGCTCGATCAGGGGGAGTTCGGGGGTGCTCACGGTCACTTCTCCAGGCTGAGGGGGTGGTCTACGGACGGGAAGTCCGCGGAGTCGGTGGGGGTGACGACCAGCGCCCGCCGCTCGGTGCGCGAGAGCCGCACCACGAGGTGGCGGCGCCAGGCGGTGTCGTCCCGGTCGGGGTGGTCCTCCCGCCAGTGGCAGCCGCGGGTCTCGGCGCGCCGCTGGGCGGCGGCGACCAGGACGCGGGCCACGCACAGCAGGTTGGTCGCCTCCCAGGTTTCCACGCCCGGCACGGCGGTCTTGCCCCGGCTCTCCAGCTCGCCCAGGGCCGTCGTGTACAGGCTCTCCAGCGCCTCGGCGGCCGCCGCGAGGGAACCGGCGGAGCGGAGCACGCCCGCGCCGTCCGTCATGATGCGCTGGACCTCGTACCGGGCCTCGGCCGGCTGGAGCGGGCCGGTGGCGGGCACGGGTATGCCCGGGCCGCTGCCCACGGGCGGGTGGGCGGCGATGTCGTCGGCGATCCGCTCGGCGAAGACAAGGCCCTCCAGCAGGGAGTTGGAGGCCAGCCGGTTCGCGCCGTGCACGCCCGTGCAGGCCACCTCGCCGCACGCGTACAGGCCGGGCACGGTGGTGCGGCCGTGCAGGTCGGTGCGGACACCGCCCGAGGCGTAGTGCGCGGCGGGGGCGACCGGGATCGGCTCGGTCACCGGGTCGATGCCGTGGGCCCGGCAGGCGGCGAGGATCGTGGGGAAGCGGTTCTCCCACATCTCGGCGCCGAAGTGCCGGGCGTCCAGGTACATGTGCCGGACGCCCTGCTCCTGCATGCGGCGCATGATCCCCTTGGCGACGATGTCGCGCGGAGCCAGCTCGGCGAGCTCGTGCTGGCCCGCCATGAAGCGGACCCCGTCCGCGTCGACGAGGTACGCGCCCTCGCCGCGGACCGCCTCCGACACCAGCGGCTGCTGGCCCTCGGCGTCCGGGCCGAGGAAGAGGACCGTCGGGTGGAACTGGACGAACTCCAGGTCCGAGACCTCGGCGCCGGCCCGCAGCGCCAGCGCCACCCCGTCGCCCGTGGAGACGGCCGGGTTGGTGGTGGCGGAGAAGACCTGTCCCATGCCGCCGGTCGCCAGCACCACGGCCGGCGCGTGGACGGCACCGACCCCGTCGTGCTGGCCCTCGCCCATGACGTGCAGGGTGACGCCGGCGGTACGGCCCTCGGCGTCCTGGAGCAGGTCCAGGACGAGCGCGTTCTCCACGGTACGGATGCCCGCCGCGTGCACCGCCTCGACCAGCGCGCGGGAGATCTCCGCACCGGTGGCGTCACCGCCCGCGTGCGCGATGCGCCGGCGGTGGTGGCCGCCCTCGCGGGTCAGCTCGATCTCGCCCGTCTCGGCGGAGGTGTCGAAGACGGCACCGGCCGCCATGAGCCGGCGCACCGCGTCGGGGCCCTCGGTGACCAGCAGCCGCACGGCCGCCTCGTCGCACAGGCCCGCACCCGCGACCAGGGTGTCGTCCAGGTGCTGCTCGGGGGTGTCGCCCTCGCCGAGGGCGGCCGCGATGCCGCCCTGCGCCCAGCGGGTGGAGCCGTCGTCGAGCCGCGCCTTGGTGACCACGACCGTACGGCGGCCCGCGGCGGCGCAGCGCAGCGCGGCGGTCAGGCCCGCGACGCCGGAACCGACGACCACGACGTCCGCTTCGAGGGCCCAGCCGGGGGCGGGGGCGTGCAGCCGTATGCCGGTACCGGCGGCGCCCGGGTTGCCTGTGGTGCTCACGCGTGTGCTCCGAACTCCAATGGGATGTTGTCGATCAGCCGGGTCGTGCCGACCTTCGCCGCGACGGCCAGCACGGCACGTCCGGTGAAGTCGGGGCCGACGTCGGTGAAGTCCTGCGGGTCCACCAGGGCCAGGTAGTCCAGGACCAGCGGCGGCTCGTACCGGGCCGCCTCCTCCAGAACGTGCCGCGCGGCGGCCCGTACGGCGTCCGGCAGGCCGGTGCCGCCGGTGGCCGCCGCCGACACGGCGTGGGCGTCGGCGGAGGCCCGGATCTCGCCCAGCCGGGCCAGCGCGGTGGCGCGTCCGCCGCCGGCGGGAGCGGCCTCGGCGCGGGCGCACAGCGCGGCCTGCGCGGCGAGCCGGTCGCGGCCCGCGAACAGGGCGCGGGACAGGGCCAGGGCGGTACGGCGCTCGACCGGGCCGAGGTAACGGTTGCGGGAGGACAGGGCGAGCCCGTCGTCCTCGCGGACCGTCGGTACGCCGACCACCTCCACGGGGAAGTTCAGGTCGGTCACCATGCGCCGGATCAGGGCCAGTTGCTGGGCGTCCTTCTGGCCGAAGAGGGCCAGGTCGGGGCGGGTGAGGTGGAGCAGCTTGGCGACGACGGTCAGCATGCCGTCGAAGTGGCCGGGGCGGGTGGCGCCCTCGAGGCGCCCGCCCATCGGGCCGGCGGTGATCCGCACCTGGGGGTCTCCGCCGGGGTAGACCTCGTCCACGGCGGGCGCGAACACGGCGTCGGCGCCCGCCCCTTCGCAGACCAGCAGATCGGCGTCGAGGGTGCGCGGATAGCGGTCCAGGTCCTCGCCGGCCCCGAACTGGAGGGGGTTGACGAAGACGGTGACCACCACCTGCCCCTCCGGCCCCACCTCCTCGCGGGCGGTGCGGATGAGCGTGGCGTGGCCCTCGTGCAGGGCGCCCATGGTCATCACGACGGCGCGGCGGCCGCCGCGCGGCAGCGCGTGGAGCTCTTCGGCGGTGTTCAGCAGCTGGAGCGGGCCGGTCATCGCTCGGCATCCTTCGGGTCGGCGTCGTCCGAGAGCACGCCGAGGAGGTCCTCGGCCAGTTCGGGCTTGAGCAGGCCGTGCGCGAGGGCGCGGTCGGCGGTCGTACGGGCCATCGCCAGGTACCCGGCGACGGTGGCGGGGGCGTGCTTGCGCAGCTCGGAGACGTGCGCGGCGACGGTGCCGGCGTCGCCACGGGCGACGGGGCCGGTCAGCGCGGCGTCACCGGAGCGCAGGGCGTTGTCCAGGGCCGCGCCGAGCAGCGGGCCGAGCATCCGGTCGGGGCGCTCGACGCCGGCCGTGCGCAGCAGCTCCAGCGCCTGGGCGACCAGGGTGACCAGGTGGTTCGCACCCAGGGCGAGGGCCGCGTGGTAGAGCGGACGGTTTTCCTCCGCGATCCACTCGGGCTCCCCGCCCATCTCGATGACCAGGGCCTCCGCGGCGAGCCGCAGCTCTTCGGGGGCGGTCACGCCGAAGGAGCACCCGGCCAGGCGCTGCACGTCCACCTCGGTACCGGTGAAGGTCATCGCGGGGTGCAGGGCCAGCGGCAGCGCGCCCGCACGGCGCGCCGGGTCCAGGACGGCGGTCCCGTAACGCCCCGAGGTGTGCACGAGGAGCTGGCCGGGTCGCACGGCGCCGGTCCCGGCGAGGCCCTCGACCAGGCCCGGCAGGGCGTCGTCGGGGACGGTGAGCAGCACCAGCTCGGCCCGCTCCAGCACCTGCGCCGGGGACACCAGCGGCACGTCGGGCAGCATCCGCTCGGCCCTGCGCCGGGAGGCGTCGGAGACCCCGGAGACGGCGACGGGACGGTGGCCCGCCTGCTGGAGGGCGCGGGCCAGCGCGGGGCCGACACGACCGGCGCCGACGACTCCGACGGTGAGCCGGGCGGGACGCGGTTCCTGGGATGAGTTCACGCGGGGAGGGCCTTCCGTTCCAGTCCGCGGGGGGTACCGGACGATACGTCGCCATGCTAGGCCCTTTCGGCACGCCGGTGCCGGTCAGGCCCGCGGGGCGGGGGCGGTGCCGGGGCTGGGTGGGCGGTGCCGGGGGCGGGGCGGGGCGGTGCCGGGGTGGGGCGGGGAGGCCGGGCCGTCGGCGATGATCAGGGGCATGACCGATGACGCGGAGCGGACGGAGCGGCTCGTGGCCGCCTGGAAGGGCGCCCGCCGGACCCTGACGCGCGGCGGCCGGGGGGAGACCGTCCGGGAGCTGCTGGCCGGGCTCGCCGACGCCCCGTACGACCTGGACGCCCCGGCGGACGTCTACGGCGACGGGGTCGTCGCCGACCTGGAGCGGCGGGTCGCCGAGCTGCTCGGCACCGAGGACGCGGCGTTCTTCCCCTCGGGGACGATGGCCCAGCAGATCGCGCTGCGCTGCTGGGCGGGACGTACCGGGAACCCGGTCGTGGCCCTGCACCCCATGAGCCACCCGGAGCGGTGGGAAGGCGGAGCCCTGACCGCGCTGGCCGGGCTGCGGACCACCCACCCGGTGACGGAGCCGCGCCAGCCGACGCCGGAGGAGGTGCGGGAGCACCCCGAGCCCTTCGGGACGCTGATGCTGGAGCTGCCGCTGCGCGACGCCGGGTTCCTGCTGCCCGCGTGGGAGGAGCTGGAGGGGCTGGTGGACGCCGCCCGGGAGCGGGACGCGGTCGTCCACTTCGACGGGGCCCGGCTGTGGGAGACCACCGTCCACTTCGGCCGGCCCCTGCCGGAGATCGCGGGGCTCGCGGACTCGGTGTACGTCTCCTTCTACAAGTCGCTGCGCGGGCTGAGCGGAGCCTGCCTGGCCGGACCCCGCGACTTCGTGGAGGAGACCCGGGTGTGGCGCCACCGGTACGGGGGCCAGGTCTTCCGCCAGTTCCCCCAGGCCCTGGCGGCCCTGGCCGGGCTGGAACGGGAGCTTCCGCGCCTGCCCGCGTACGTGGAACAGGCCCGGGCCGTCGCCGCCGCGCTGGCGGAGGCCTTCGCGGAGGCGGGCGTGCCGTGGTCCCGCGTCCACCCGGAGGTGCCGCACACGCACCAGTTCCAGGTGTGGCTCCCGTACGAGGCGGACCGCCTCACGGAGGCGGGCGCCCGCCTGGCGGAGGAAACCGGCACGGCCCTGTTCCGCCGCTGGTCGGCGGAGGGCCCGCCGGGGCTGTCGGTGACGGAGCTGGAGATCACGGAGCCGGGCCTGACGTGGACCCCGGAGGAGGTCCGCGAGGCGGCGGCGGGGTTCCTGGCGCGGGTGTAGGGGGGTCGGTACGGACGCGGCCGGCCATTCCGCAGGAGCGGGGGAGGGCTTGGATGCCGCCCTGCTCCACGTGGGGCATCCGCCCGGCGCGTCCGCGCAGACCTGGGAGACGATTCTTCCGAAATACCTATTGTCCAAATATGTCTAAGCTCAGCGTCCTCGCGGGCACCACGGCGGCCATGGCCTGGGCGGCCGTCATCGCCGCGCCCTCCCCCGCCCACGCCCAGCAGTTCGTCCCGTGCAGCGCGACGGCCCTCAGGAACGCCATCACCGTGGCGAACACGACTCCGGGCCCCGCCGTCCTCATCCTCGCGCCCGGCTGCACCTACACCCTCACCACGGGCGACCCCGGCGACCCCGACAACGGCCTGCCGACCGTCACCAGCGAGATCAACGTCCTCGGCAACGGCAGCACCATCAGGCGCGTCTCGACAGCGAGCTTCCGCATCCTCAAGGTCGAAGGCGCCAACGGACGCCTCACCCTCAACAACCTGACGATCCGCGACGGGCTGGACGCCTCGGGCGGGGAGGGCGGCGGAGGGATCTCCAACCAGGGCGGACGGCTCACCCTCAACTCGGTGCAGGTCACCAGGAACGCCACGACCCAGTCGGGGGCGGGCGGAGGCATCGCCAGCTTCGGCACCCTCACCCTCCGCAACAGCACGCTGAGCTTCAACGTCTCCACCAGCAACAACGGCGGGGGACTGTTCTCCCTCGGCACCACGACCCTGTCGAACACCACGGTGACCGGCAACACGGCCAGGGACAGCGGCGGGGGCATCGACGGGCGCGGCACGGTGAACATCACGTCCAGCACGGTGACCGACAACACCGCCGGCGAGGACGGCGGTGGCCTTCACCTCTTCCAGGCCACGTCGACGGTCGCGGACACCCTCGTCCGCGGCAACACCTCAGCCAGCCAGAACGGCCACGGCGGCGGCATCCTCAACCAGGGCGGCATGCTGACCATGGACCGGGTCACCGTCTTCGCCAACAGGCACGTGGGCGACGACGGCCAGGGCGGCGGAATCGCCAACACCGCCACACCCCCCGGCACCGCCACGGCGACCATCAGGAACAGCTCGGTCACTTACAACTACGCGAGGAACGCCCCCGGCGGCATCTTCAACTCCGGCGGCACCGTGACCCTCGTCGCCACCCAGGTGGAGAACAACCTCCCCACCAACTGCACCCCGAGCGCCCCACCGGTGGCGGGCTGCCTCAACTGAGACGGCCGACAAGGTCCGCGCGGCGGCGGAGCCCTGGCGCGCGGGGAGGCGCTTCCCTCGGACCGGACCGGGGGGTCCCGTCAGTCCCGCCCCCCTCAGCACACCCTCCCCCCGTGGAGGAGGCGGGTCAGGGTGTGGAGCCAGGGGTGGGTGGCCGGGCGGCCGGCCAGGACGGCGTTGAACTGGGCTTCGGTGCGGATGGCGCGCAGGGTGGCGAGGTCGTGGCGGCCCGGGGGCGGGGGCATGGCGGTGCCGTGCCGGGTCGCGCGGTAGGTGTCCACGAGGTACTGCTCGATCGCTGTCATGGATCCACCCTCACCCCGTTGGGCGCAGAGCGCTCGCCGATTGACGCTCCCCGTCAATCGACGCCTCCCACCTGCGGCGACGCCCCCGCGGGCACCTCGTAAACCCTCGTACGGGCGCACGGGTGCCCGTAGCCCCGCGCGCTTCCGCCCCGCCCCCGCCGGGGAGCCCGGGAGGGCCGCCGGGGCCGGGCGGTGCGGGGCGTGCGGGGAAGGTGAAAATGGGGCGATGAGCGTCACCATCGACATCGCCGGGCTCCCCGAGGAGCGGATCGGCTTCGCGCCGTCACCGCTCGCCGAGCTCTGCATGGCCCTGCACGCGCTCGCGCAGCCGGCGCATCACCCGGGGCTGCAGTCGTGGGCCAGGTCCACCACCGCTTCGCTCGACCCCTGCCTCGCGGACCGGCTCCTCGAAGCCGAATTCATGTGGCGCAGCTCCTTCTCCGACATCTTCATGGCGTTCGCCGGAATCCCGGGCGGTACCGGTCTGCCCGCGCCGACGCTGGCCGGGGAGCTGGACGTGCTCGACCGGATGGACGACGAGCGGTTCGTGATGGCGGCGCTGGAGCACTGCTGGCTGGCGCTCTACAACGAGGGCGGCGGGCCGCATCCGCTCAAGGACGGGGCCGCGCGGGCGAAGGCGCTGGAGACGGCGGCCGCGCGCGGGCCGCGGCAGCTGGAGTTCTCGGTCCGGCTGCTGGACGACCCGGCGGGGGTGCGGGTGTGGATGCGGCGGCTGCTGGAGGACTGTGACGAGGCGTTCTTCGCGCAGACCTGGCGGCGCGTGGAGCCCCGGCAGACCGCGGACGCCCGGCACAAGGCGGAGGTGCTGCGCCGCAAGGGGCTGCCGGCGGCGCTGCGGGAGGTGTCGGCGGCGCTGAGCGTGGACGAGGGCCTGACGACGATCACCGCCGACAAGATGGTCAACGGGCAGGCCACCGCGACCGATCCGCGGATCGGGGCGGGGCTGGTCTTCGTACCGACGAACTTCGGCTGGCCGCACCTGCTGGTGCTGCACGCGCCGGGCTGGCGGCCGGTGGTGCACTATCCGCTGGACTCGCCGGAACTGGCCTCCGTGCCGGGCTCGGTGGAGCTGCTCCAGCGGCGGATGGAGGCCCTGGCGCACCCCATGCGGATGCGGCTGTGCCGGAGTCTGGCGCGGGCCCCGTACACGACCAGTGAGCTGGCGCGCGTCTACGGGATATCCGCCCCGGAGGTGTCCCGGCACCTGACCGTGCTGAAGAAGGCCGGGCTGATGCAGACCAGACGCCAGGGGCGTTACGTCCAGCACCAGTTGGATCTGTCCGTGGTCGCCCGAATAGGTTCCGATTTCATCGAGGGCGTCCTGCGCTGAGCCGATCCGCCCAGGCATCGGACAGTGGCCGGTTTTCGCCCTTTACGGAGGCGCCGATATCCGGATTTCACAAACCGGAAGCAGTGAAAACTCTGGCGACGGGCGCCTCTTGGTGTCTAACGTGCGTCCACCACTCCCCCACAGGCTCTTCCGCTGTGAAAGGACCTTCATGCCCTCTCGCCGTATAGCCACAGCGACCGCGGCCCTCGCGGCCGCTGCCCTCGTCTCCCCGCTGCTCCTCGCCGGCCCGGCCGGCGCGACGAGCCCGCAGAGCGATGCCGCCCGGGGTGACGCGCTGGCCAGGAAGCTGGTCAAGGACTCGACGGGCAAGGGTGCCAACAACCACCTGAAGGTCTTCCAGTCGATCGCCGACTACAACGGCGGCACCCGCGTGGCCGGCTCCAAGGGGCACGTCCAGTCCGCCCAGTACGTCGAAGCCGTGCTGAAGGGCGCCGGGTACGAGGTCTCGCGCCACGAGTTCGACTTCGTGTACGTCGAGACGATCTCCGAGAAGCTGAAGGTCAACGGCGCGAACGGCCGCGACGTCCCGCTCAAGCTGATGACGTACACGGCCAGCGGCCCGGAGGGCGGCATCACCGCGCCCGTCGCCGTCGCCCCCGTCGACGCCGACGGCACCAACGGCTGCGAGGCCGCCGACTTCGCGGCCGGCGCCTTCACCGGCAAGATCGCCCTGGTCAAGCGCGGCGGCTGCACCTTCGCGGCGAAGCAGGCGAACGCGGCCGCGGCCGGCGCGGTCGGCGCGATCATCTACAACAACACCGCGGGCGCCCTCAACGGCACCCTCGGAGACGCGAACGCCGGCAAGGTCCCCACCGGCGGAATCAGCCAGCAGGAGGGCGAGAAGCTCGCCGCCGAGGCGGCCGCCGGGCCGGTCTCGGTCACCCTCGACATCCGCGAGCTGCGCGAGAACCGCAAGACGTACAACGTCGTCGCGGAGACCCGGGGCGGGGACGAGAACAACACCGTCTTCCTCGGCGCGCACCTGGACTCGGTCGCGGCCGGTCCGGGCATCAACGACAACGGCTCCGGCTCGGCGGGCATCCTCCAGGTCGCGCAGCGCCTCGCGAGCAACCAGTCGAAGATCAAGAACAAGGTCAAGTTCGCCTGGTGGTCGGCGGAGGAGTTCGGCCTGCTCGGCTCGGAGGCGTACGTGGCCTCCCTGACGCCGGAGCAGAAGAAGCAGATCAAGCTCTACCTCAACTTCGACATGATCGCCTCACCGAACGCCGCGTACTTCGTCTACGACGGCGACGACTCCGACAAGGTCGGCTCGGGCCCCGGCCCGGAGGGTTCGGCGCAGCTGGAGAGGCAGATCACCGACTTCCTCGACGCGCAGAACATCCCGCACGAGGGCAGCGACTTCACCGGCCGCTCGGACTACGGCCCGTTCATCGAGGCCGGCATCCCGTCGGGCGGTACGGACACCGGCGCCGAGGGCATCAAGTCCCCGGAGCAGGCCGCGAAGTTCGGTGGTACGGCGGGTATCGCCTACGACCCGAACTACCACGGCAAGGGTGACGACATCACCAACATCGACCAGAAGGCGCTCGACATCAACGTCGACGTCATCGCGAACGCGGTGGGCCACTACGCCTGGGACCTGGCCCCGCTGACGCAGCCGGTCGTCTCGCAGCCGTCCACCGGCTCCGGCAACGGCGGCGGTCTGCGCCCGGGCCACGACCACGACGTCGAGCAGTAGGAACAGCCGTACGCACGAGGGGCCGGGGTTCCGCCAGGAACGCCGGCCCCTCGGCCGTGTCCGCGACGGCCGGCGGCCGTGGCCCCCGGGCCGCTACCGCGGCCAGGGGCCGGTGCCGACCGGCTGGACCAGCCAGCCGAAGTCGCCCAGGCCCCCGCGCGCGGTGAGTTCCGCCGCCTCGCCCGCCGCCGACAGGGCGCGGACGTAGCCCGCCGGGTCGGTGGAGGCCAGGGCCAGCGGGGGACGGCCGCCGCGGACCCCGAGTGCGGTCAGGGCTTCGCGCTGCGTGAACAGGGCCGCGCCCGGTCCCGCGCAGGCGTCGAGCGCGACGTGCGCGGTGACGTCGCAGCCGCCGTCCGGGACGGGGGCGGTCTCGCGGCCCGCGCGGAAGCCGGTGAGGGTGCCGTACGGGGGGCGGGCGTCGCGGGTGTGGGCGTAGTCCACGGCCACCGCCAGGCCCCGGTCCAGGGTGGCCACCGCCGCCGCCCAGGCCTCGTCGCGGGCCCGGCCGATCTCCGCCCGGCCGCCTCCCGGTCCGGCCGCCCCGGGCCACCAGCGCTCCAGCCAGAGCCGGTCGTCGGCGTCGAGCGGCCCGCCGGGGGTCTCCGTACCGTCGGGGGCGACCAGGACGTAGCGGCCGTCCTCGGCGATCTCCAGCGGTACGTTGTCCAGCCATTCGTTGGCGAACAGCAGCCCGGTGGTCCCCTCCGGGGGCTCGGCCACCCAGCGGATGCGGGGGTCCAGCCCCGCGGGCTCCGCCGCGCGCTCCACCGCGTACGGGCACACCCGCGCCGCCGTCTCCGCCGGCAGCGCGGCGAGGACCCCGGCCAGCAGCTCCCCCCGCCCGGCCCCCATGTCGACCAGGTCGAGCCGCTCCGGCCGGCCCAGCGCCCCGTCCACCCACGCCAGCAGCCGGGCCACGGCCCCGGCGTACAGGGCGGAGGCGTGCACGGAGGTCCGGAAGTGCCCCGCCGGCCCCGGCCCGCCCGGCCGGACGTAGAAACCGTCCGGCCCGTACAGCGCGGCCTCCATCGCGGCCCGCCACCGGACCGGCCCCCTGACCTCACCCTGAGCGCTCATCCCTCACAGGTTAAGCCGACCCTCCACCTTGCGGAGTACGCCCCTGTCGCAGGGATCGCACCTGTGGTTGACTCCAGCACCTATCTCCTTTCCCTACTCTGGGTTACGTGCAGCGCCTCTACGACTTCATCCGCAGACACCCGACGGGCGTCGACAGCTTCTGGGCTGTCCTCTTCTTCGGGATGTCGATGATGAACGTGGCCGGGGCCGAGGGGCAGAGCACCGCCCTGCGGCTGGCCACCGTCCCCGTCGTCGCCGCGCTGACCGCCGCCCTCGCCCTGCGCCGCAAGTGGACCGCGGCGATGTTCTGGCTGACGGTGGGGGCGGGCGTCCACCAGCTGGCCATCGGCCAGGAGATGCAGTTCTGCGACGTCGCCATGCTCGTCGTCCTGTACACGGTGGCGGCCGCCGACGTCCCGCGCTGGGTGTCGCGCACCGCCCTGGCCTGCGGACTGCTGGCCTCACCGCTGTACTTCCTGCGCTTCGGCGTCGACAAGGGCGCCAGTACCGTGGAGGAGATCCTCTTCGCCCTGTTCATGATGGTGCCCTTCGCCCTCGCCTGGGTGACGGGCGACTCGCTGCGCACCCGCCGGGCCTATTACGCCCAGCTCGTGGAGCGCAACCAGCGGCTGGAGAAGGAGCGCGAGGCCCAGGCCAAGGTGGCGGTGGCCGCCGAGCGCGCCCGGATCGCCCGCGAGCTGCACGACGTCGTCGCGCACAACGTGTCGGTGATGGTGGTCCAGGCCGACGGGGCCGCGTACGTCATGGACGTGGCCCCCGACCAGGCCAAGGAGGCCCTCCAGACCATCTCCGGCACGGGCCGCCAGGCGCTGGCCGAGATGCGCCGGCTGCTGGGCGTCCTGCGCACGGGCGAGCCGCAGGAGTCCGAGGACTACGTCCCGCAGCCCGACGTGGAGCAGATCGAGGTGCTGGTCGAGCAGGTACGGGCGGCCGGTCTGACGGTCGGCTTCGAGGTGGAGGGCACCCCCCGGAAGCTGCCCAGCGGCGTGGAGCTGACGGCGTACCGGATCGTGCAGGAGGCGCTGACGAACACCCGCAAGCACGGGGGCCCCGACGCGAAGGCGACCGTGCGGCTGGTCTACTTCGACGACGGGCTGGGCCTGCTCGTCGAGGACGACGGGCGGGGCGCCGCGCACGAACTGTACGAGGACGGCGGCGCGGACGGCGCCGGACACGGTCTGATCGGCATGCGGGAGCGCATCGGTATGGTCGGGGGAACCCTGGATGCGGGTCCGCGTCCAGGCGGTGGTTTCCGGATCAGTGCCCTGCTCCCGCTCAAGAAGAGTTAGCCCCCGCTCAAGAAGAGGTAGAGGAAGTCACGCATGTCCATCCGAGTGATGCTGGTCGACGACCAGGTGCTGCTGCGCACCGGCTTCCGCATGGTGCTGGCCGCCCAGCCGGACATGGAGGTCGTCGCGGAGGCGGGCAACGGCCTGGAGGCGCTGGAGGTGCTGCGCGCCACGGCGGTCGACGTGGTGCTGATGGACGTGCGCATGCCCAAGCTCGACGGGGTGGAGGCGACGCGCCGCATCTGCGAGCCGGAGGAACACCCGAAGGTGATCATCCTGACCACCTTCGACCTGGACGAGTACGCCTTCTCGGGCCTCAAGGCCGGCGCGAGCGGCTTCATGCTGAAGGACGTGCCCCCGGCGGAGCTGCTGGCCGCGATCCGGTCGGTGCACAGCGGGGACGCCGTGGTGGCCCCCTCGACGACGCGCCGCCTGCTGGACCGGTTCGCGCCGATGCTGCCGAGCACGACGGCCGAGCCGGAGAACAAGGAGATCGAGCGGCTGACCGACCGCGAACGCGAGGTCATGCTGCTGGTGGCGCAGGGCCTGTCGAACGGTGAGATCGCGGCCCGGCTGGTGCTGTCGGAGGCGACGGTCAAGACGCACGTGGGCCGCATCCTGACGAAGCTGGGCCTCCGGGACCGGGTGCAGGTGGTGGTGCTGGCGTACGAGACGGGCCTGGTGCGCGCCGGGAGCGGTGGCACGGGCTGACCCGCACAGCCGCTCCCGGCGCGGGGACCCGCTAGCCGCGCTGGATGAACTCGCAGGTGTTCGGGACGACGAAATCGAGGGTGGCCGGGTCGGCCAGCAGGACGTCGAGGTCGCCGGGGTTCTCGCCGCAGTCGATGCGGTCGAAGCCGCCGTTGCGGCTGACGATCGTGTCGTTGCCGCCGCGCCCCTCGAAGGTGTTGCCCGAGAAGCCCCCGAAGTTCCAGCCGTCGGAGTCGAGGAGCCGGTCGGGGCCGCTGCCGCCGACGAGGCGGTCCTGGCCCTCCCCGCCGATGAGGTCGCTCGGCACGGAGGTGCTGTTGACGACCTCGTCGTTCCGGTCGCCCAGCGAGGCCTGGATCCGGGTCACGGTGGCCGCCTGGCCGCAGCGGACCGTGTGGGTGTTCCCGGCCTGGACGCAGCCGGGGCCCGGGACCAGGGTGCTCGTCGCGTCGTTGACCTCCAGGAAACCGCCGTTGTTGCTGAAGGTGACCGTGTTCGTCTCCCCCGGCTGCGCGGTGAGGAGGATCTGGTTGTTGCTGCGCGACACCAGCGCCGGTTCGGCGGCGGCCGGGCCCGCGACGGCCATCGTGAGGGCGAGCGCGGCCAGGGCGGGGGCGGCGACGCGTACGGTGCGGAAGAGGTCCATGGGGGTGCTGTCCTTCGGTTGCGCGACGCGGACCGGGTCGAGGGTCCGTCCGGACCTGCACTACCCGGGGCGGGCGCGGGAGGCGTGGGACCGCACCGCCGTTACCCCGGCTGCCCCGCACAACCCCACGTCCGGCCGCCGCCGCCCGGTCTACACCGGCGGCGGCACCGCCGCGCGCAGGTGGGCCAGCAGCGTGGACAGGGACTCCCACGCCGCCGGGTCGTCGCCGTCGCCCAGCGGGTAGTGCAGCCCGGGCCTGCGCTGCGGCCCCACCTGGGCGGGCCTGATCTCCAGCGGGGGCCGCCGCGCCCGGGTCAGCGTCGCCTCGGCCACCCCGGTCCCGCCGAGGGTGAACGACACCGGTACCGCCGGCGCGAGGGCCCGCGGGGTCAGGCTCAGGTCCCGCCGTCCGGGGCCGAGGGTGGCCAGCATGCTGATCAGGCCGTGCCCGGACACCAGTTCCTCCGCCAGCGCCGGGACCGCCGCCAGCGGCACCTCCTCGGCGGGCC
The DNA here is from genome assembly GCF_055569445.1 of Streptomyces sp. NPDC029122. NCBI lineage: Bacteria > Bacillati > Actinomycetota > Actinomycetes > Kitasatosporales > Streptomycetaceae > Streptomyces > Streptomyces sp. NPDC029122. Next base: position 50,267 of record NZ_JBVHWK010000039.1, read on the forward strand.
CGTACCCGAGGCACAGCGTGATGTCCTCCTCGACCCCGGCGGCCGTACGGGTCACGCGTACGGTGGCCAGCGCGGGCCGCCCCGGCGATCCGACGGCGGTGACCAGGGTCGGCTCGGGCGCCCGGCCCCGGGCCAGGTCGGTGAGCTGGCGCGGGGACCACGGCAGGTTCACCGGCTCGGCGGTGCCCCAGCCCGCGGGCGGCTCCCCGGTCAGGGTGCGCCAGGCGGCCTCCAGCGAGCGGCCGACCAGCAGCCCCTCCTCGGCGGGGTGCTCCGTACGGAACTGCACGGTCAGCCGGCGTTCGCCCGCCGCCCCGTCCCCCCCGAACGCGGCGGCGGCCCGCGGCCGGCCCGACTCGTCGCGGGCCGGGGCGAAGGTGCCGTCCTGCCAGCTCAGCACCGCGCCGGACAGGCCGTCGTAGTACCCGCACTCGGGGTCCTGGACCACCCACCGGTTCGGCGCCCCGGCCAGCGCGGTGCGCAGCGGCAGGCTGAGCCGGCAGTGGTCCGGGGTGACGATGTGCAGGGCCGCGCCGAAGCCGGCCGTGGTCCGCAGGACGTCCGACAGCCAGGCCGTCAGCCCGATCACCGGGCGGTCCGCGAGCACCACCGCGGTGGATTCGGTGACCACGTCCACGGTCGGCAGCGCTCCGACGGGCGCGGGCGCCGCCGAGGCCTCGGAGGTCACCGGCACCACCGCCACGTGCCCGGCGCCCTCGGGCCAGACGGCGCCGCCGAGCACCTCGGCGAGGCGTCCGGCGACGGCCCCGGCGAGTGGGGCCGCCTCGGGCACGGCGGTGGAGGCGCGGGTCTCCGTCCACCAGACCGGGGTGGGCGAGGGCGTCCCGAGGAGCCGTTCCACCTCGCCGGGCACCTGCACGAGCACGGGCGCCTCGACGGAGACCAGCGGCCGGCCGCCCGCGCCGAGCAGCTGGATCACGGCACCGTCCCCGACGGCCTGGGCGTCGAGGTCCGCGCCGCCCGCCGTCAGGGCCACCATCAGCGCGGTGGTGTCGGGCATCTTGGCGGTGAGGGCGATGACGTCCTTGGTCACGGTGTCAGCGTGCTTCCTGTTTCGGGGAGTCGGCGAGGGCGGTCTGCACGATCTGGTGCGGGCGGCCGCGCCGGACCAGCGTGCCGCGGCCGGGCGGCTGGGCGCTCGCGTACAGCTGCGGGAACAGCTGTCCCTCGGAGCGTTCGCCGTTCATCACGAGGGCCGTCGTGCCGGACTCGCGCAGGGTGGTCATCAGCGGCTCGTACAGGGCCCTCGAGGAGCCGGCGACGCGCCGGGCGATCACGAAGTGCAGGCCGATGTCCTGGGCGGAGGGCAGGTAGGGGACGAACGCCTGGAGCGGCTGCTGCCCGGCGGTGGTGAGGATGTCGTAGTCGTCGACGAGGACCACGATGCGCGGTCCGGCGAAGCCCGGGCCCTCGCCCGGCTCGGCGTCCGGGTCGATGCCGTCGTCCGGGAGCCGCTTGTCGAGCTCCTTGGCGATCCCGGCCGACAGGGCGGCGGCGATCTTCGCGTTGTGCGCGTACCCGCCCCGGTAGGGCTCGGGGACGACGCCGCGCAGCCCGCGCCGGGGGTCGTAGACGGCGAAGACCAGTTCCTCCTCGCCGTAGCGGGCGATGAGCTGGCGGGCGACCAGGGCGAGCAGGTTGGTCTTGCCGCACTCGTTGTCGCCGAGGATCAGCAGGTGCTGGTCCTGGCCGAAGAGGTCCAGCAGCACCGGGGCGAGGACGTCCTGGTCCACGCCGACGGGGATCCGGTACGGCTCCTCGTCGACGCTGGGCAGCCGGTCGGCCGGCAGCCGCGCGGGCAGCACCCGTACCGGCGAGGCCAGTTCGCCGTGCCAGGTGGCGCGGACGGTGCCCGCGGCCTCCTCCAGGGCGGCCGCCAGGTCGGTGTTGCCGGCCTGGGAGTCGATGCGCGGCAGGGCCGTCTGCGCGAAGAGCTTGCCGTCGGTGAGGACCCGGCCCGGGGTGTCCGGGGAGATCGTCTCGGACAGCTTGCGGTCGATGGCCGAGTCGGAGGGGTCGCCCAGGCGCAGCTCGACACGGCCGCCGAAGAGGGACTGGTTGGCGATGCGCACGTCGTTCCAGCGGAGCATGCCCGCGACGACGTGGATGCCGTAGCCGCCGCCCCGCTTGAGCAGGTCGGTGACGGCGTCGTCGAGCTCCGAGAACTCCTCGCGCAGGGCCCCGTACCCGTCGACGAGCAGCACGATGTCGGTGGAGGCGAGCTCGGTGAGCCTGCCCTGGGAACGCAGCCGGCGCAGCTGGTCGACGGAGTCGATGGAGTGCTCGCGGAAGAGGGCCTCGCGGGTGGCGAGCATGGCCCGTACCTCGGCGACCGTACGGGCGGCCCGTTCGCGGTCGGCGCGTCCGGCGATCCCGCCGACGTGCGGGAGCCCGGCGAGCGCGGCGAGGCCGCCCCCGGCGAGGTCGAGGCCGTAGACGGCGACCTCCTGCGGGGTGTGGGTCAGCGCCAGCGAGAGGGCCAGGGTGCGCAGCAGGGTGGTCTTGCCGGACTGGGGGCCGCCGGTGACGGCGGTGTGCCCGCCGGCGACCGTGAGGTCGAGCTCCCAGGGGCCGCGCCACTGGCGGGCCGGGTCGTCGAGGACGCCGAGCGGCACCTTGAGCGGGGCCCGCCGGGCGGTGCCCAGCTGGAGGCCGCGCTCGGTGACGGACAGCGGTCCGGCGGCGGCGTCGAGGGGGACCGCGTCGGGCAGCGGCGGCAGCCAGATGCGGCGTACGGGCGGGGCGGCGCCGGCGAGCTGGTCGACGATGACGGAGAGCACGCTGGGCCCGGTCTCGCGGGCGGTGGCGGTGGGCTTCTCCTCGACGTCCTCGGACGGACCGGCGCTGTCCTGGAGGGTGTTGAAGGTGGGGTAGGGCAGGGCGAGCGGCCCGCGCTCGCCGCCGTCGCGCTCGGCGGCCGGGCCCCGGTAGCGGCCGGAGACGTACCCGGCCTTGAAACGGGTGTAGGTGGAGGTGTCCACCTTGAGGTAGCCGAACCCGGGCAGCGGGGGCAGCTGGAAGGCGTCGGTGGTGTCGAGGACGGTGCGCGACTCGTCGGCGGAGAAGGTGCGCAGGCCGAGCCGGTAGGACAGGTAGGTGTCCAGGCCCTTGAGCTTGCCGCCCTCGATGCGCTGGCTGGAGAGCAGCAGGTGCACGCCGATGGAGCGGCCGATGCGGCCGATGGACAGGAACAGGTCGATGAAGTCCGGCTTCGCGGTGAGGAGTTCGCCGAACTCGTCGATGACGACGAACAGGTGCGGCAGCGGCTCCAGTTCGGGCTTCTCGGCGCGCAGCACCGCGTAGTGGCCGATGTCGGCGACGTTCCCGGCGTCCTTGAGGACCTGCTGGCGGCGCTTGACCTCACCGGCGAGGCTGGTGTGGACGCGTTCGACGAGCCCCGCCTGGTTCTCCAGGTTGGTGATGACACCGGCGACGTGCGGGAGCTTCTCGAAGGGGGCGAAGGTGGCGCCGCCCTTGTAGTCGACGAGGACCATCGCGAGGTCCTCGGGCGAGTGGGTGGCGACCAGCGCGAGGACGAGCGTACGGAGCAGCTCGCTCTTGCCGGAGCCGGTCGCGCCGACGCACAGCCCGTGCGGGCCCATGCCGAGCTGCGAGGACTCCTTCAGGTCCAGCAGTACCGGGCCGTGCCGGTCGTCGATGCCGATCGGCACGCGCAGGAAGTCCCGCTCCCCGCGCGGCGCCCACATCCGGCCCACGTCGAGGGCGGCCGGGTCGGAGATGCCGAGCAGGCCCATGAAGTCGACCGGCCCGGAGACGGGGGTGCCCTCGGCGACGGACTCGGCGGACAGCCGCAGCGGGGCGAGCATGCGGGCCAGGCCCTCGGCGGTGGCCGGGCCGAGGGCGTCGCTGATGCCCTCGGCGGCGGGGGCCTGCGGGGTGCGCAGGTCCCGGACGGTGACGTGGCTGCCGTCCACGGTGATCCGTACGGACACCTCGTCGGGCTCGTGGACCTGCTCGGCGAGCAGGTGCAGCACGGTGGTGTTCATGTCGGCCAGGCCGACCGCGGTGTCGGGGCGGGGCAGTTCGACGGCGTTCTCCCCGTACTCGTCGCTGACGACGAGGAGCCGGCCGGCCAGGCGCAGGGCGCGCTTGTCGGACAGGCCGCGGCGCACCTCGGCCGCGTACGACGCCCTGCGGCGCAGGTCCGGGGCGAGGACCCCGGCGGCGAGCTGGGGCAGGCTGGGGGCGATCCGGCGGGCGGCGACGGGCCCGTCCTGCTCCTGCTGGTCGAGGACGTGGGGCAGCCACTTGGCCCACTCCCAGTCCGCGAGCCGGTCCCCGGGCACGCCGAGGGCCACGGCCACGTCGTCCGGAGCGTGCAGGACGGCGGTGTGCGTGAGCAGGGCGCGGGCGACCCGCAGGACGCCCTCGCGGTCGCCGACGATGCTGACGTTGCCGGCCCGGTCGAGGGGGACGGTCAGCGGGAAGTCGCTGGCCCGGCCGAAGCGGGCCATGAGGGCGCCCGCTTCGTTGAGCATGAACCGGTCGGGCGGGGTGAGCACGCCCCCGGCACCCGCCGCGAGGCTGAGCTCCTGGACGGCGACGGCCCCGGTGCCCAGGCGCGGACGCAGGAAGTCGGGGTCGGTGCGGCGCCGCTCCCACAGCCGCGCGGGGTCGCGCACGATGTCGTACAGGGCCTCCGGCGGCGGGTTGAGGCGGCGCGCCTCGTCACGCAGCGCCTTCTCGCGGGCGCCGAGTTCCTCGCGCTGTTCCTCCAGGTACTCCAGGTAGCGCTCGCGCTGGGCGCGGCGGGTGCGCTGGGCCTTGCCGCGCTGGGACCAGAACAGGGCGACGGCGCCGACGAGGGCGAAGACCAGCACGATGGCGCCGACGGCGGCGAACTGGCTGTTGCGGATGACGGTCATCATCACGACCGAGCCCATCACGCCCGCCATCGGCAGCAGCGCGGTCGCCGGGCTGCCGATCTTGCCCTCGGGCAGGTTGGGCGGGGCCTCGACGGCGTGCGGGTGCGCGGGGGCGGGGGGCAGGGTGCCGCGGGCCGGCCGGTGGATCAGCTGCTGGGTCACCGGGCGGCACCCGACGCCGGGAGGGCCACGGCCCGCTGGAGCACCTCGGCGGCGAGCCGTACGGCCGCCTCCCGGGTACGGGCGCCGAGGAGTTCGGAGGTGACGGCGCCGCCGGAGGCGAGGTGGCGGTCGTAGGGCAGTACGACGACCCCCGCGCCCGTCGCGCGCAGCTTCTCGGCGGCCTTGCCGAGGTCGACGGCGGGGTGCGGGGACTGCACGGTCAGCACGACGACGGTGCGCGGCAGCACGGGCACCGGCAGGGAGGCCAGCCAGTCGAGCACGGCGTGGGTGGAGACCAGGCCCTCGGCGGTGGCGGGGGCGGTGAGCACGCGGGCGTGCGCGGTGTCGAGGGCGGTACGGGCCACCTCGCCCGGGAGGGTCTCGCAGTCGACGACGGTGACCCCGAAGTAGCGGCGCAGCGCGACCATCACGGTCCGGTAGGTGGCGACGTCGACCTGGGCGCCGATCCGGCCCTGGCTGCCGGGCAGCAGCCAGCCGCCGTCGGCGAGCGGGACGAGGTAGCCGGTGATGTCGGTGAGCTGCATGGAGGGGCGGACGATCTGCGCGAGGTCCGCGCAGGTCCAGCGCAGGGACTGGACGCCGAGCCGCACGGGCAGGGTGCCGAGGGCGGCGTCCGCCTCCAGGGTGAGCACCGGGTCGTGGCGGAAGTGGTTGTAAGTGCGGCTGAGGAGGGCGGTGACGGTGGTCTTGCCGGAGCCGCCGCGGATGCTGGTGACGACGATCTGGCGCCCGGTGGTGACGGGCTGCTGCACCTGCGTGGCGAGTTCCGTCTCGGCGGCGACGGCCTTGGCGACGGAGGAGCCGAGCACTCCGCGCAGGGTGCGCAGGGTGCGGCGCATCAGGGGGTCGCCGTGGCGGGGGCGGCCGGCGGCGGCCTCGGAGCCGGGGACCGGGACGGTCTCGGGGGCCCGGGCCTGCGGCGCCTGCGGGATGTAGGGCTGCTGGGCGTACGCCTGCCGCGGGGGCGCGGGGGCCGGCTGCTGCGGGAGGGGGGCGTGCGGCTGCACCGGCAGCGGGCCCTGGGGTGCGGCGGCGGCAGCGCCCGCGGCCGCGCCGGGGCCGGCGCCCGTCAGGTCGCCGAGGACCCCGGCCTGCCAGTCGCCGTGCGCGCCGGCGGGACCGTGGCCGGTGCCGCCCGCGGGGCCGTGTCCGTGTCCGGTGCCGGGACCGGGCAGGTGTCCGTCACGCTGGTTCATGCTCATGTCTGACATGTCTGAGTAGCAACCCTTACGCGAAGGTGCCGAGCAGCCGCCCGTACACACCGAACACCCCGATGAGCAGCGGGAACAGCACGATGACGCCGATGGACTCGGCGGTGTCCCCGAACCGCCGCAGCCGGACCCGTACGTGCTCGGGCGGCTGCACGGCGAGGACGCCGAGTGCCGCCAGGGCCAGCGCCAGCAGCACCGCCAGCGGCCCGGCCGCACCGGCCCGGCCGGCCCACACCAGCAGGGCCGCCACGGTGACGGCGGCCCCGGCCAGCAGCAGCGCGACCACCTCCGCGACGAGCGGGAACGCCCGCGCGCGCAGCCACAGCACGACGGCGACCGCCGAGGCGAGGCACACCGTCCAGACGTCGGGTTCCCGCAGCGCGAGCACCCCGGCCGCGCCCGCCGAGACGGCGGTGGCGAGGGTGGCCAGCGCCATGCCCCGGTGGGTGGCACCGAGGGCGGTGGCGACCTTGTACCGGCTGACCGAAACCCCGCGCGCCCGCTGGTCGTCCAGGCCGGTCAGACCGGCCGCCGCCAGCGCGAGACGCGGCAGCAGCCCGAGCAGGACCACCGAGAACACGGCGAGCACCGACCCGGTCCGGGCGCCCGCCTGCCCCTGCGACAGGGCCACGGCCTCCCAGGCCACCGTCAGACCGACCACGGAGGCGGCGCCCACCAGCCCGCCCCGCCCGAGCGGCGTGAACCACCCCAGCAGCGCGAGCCCGACGGCCAGCGCACCCGCCACGGCGGCGAGCCTGCCCATGGCGCCCCAGTGCTGCGCGTCGCCCAGGGTCCACGCCCCGAGCACCCCGACGGCGGCGGCGGCGGCCAGCAGCGCGGCCGCCAGCCCGGACCGCTTCAGCCGCCCGGCCAGCGCCCCGACGACCCCGGCGACGGCGGCCGCCGCGAGCAGTACGCCCGCCACGCCACCCGGCGCGAACTCCCGCCGGGCGAACCATCCCGCCACCAGCGCCCACAGCACCATCCCGGCCCCGGCGGTGACCCGCCGCGCGGAGGGACGCCAGCGCCAGGCCCGTACGTCCAGGTCCTCGGCGGCCTCGTCGGTGACGTCGTGCACCACGGGCGCGGACGGCACGTCCTGCACCCGCACGAGCCGCAGCACGGCCCCGTCGGCCACGCCGGCCTCCTCCAGGGAGACCCCGTGCTCGATCACCGACCCGTCGGCCGTGACCAGGTGACGCAGCATCGGCTGCGCGGCCACCCGGTCGTCCAGCATCCGTATGACGTCGGGCAAAAGCCGCCCGACCGGCTCCTGGGAGGGCAGTACGAGATCCATCCTCCGCCGCTCGCCCACCAGGGTGACCCGGCTCAAGGCCGTACCGCTGATTGCCCCCATGCTCACCACGCGCTCGAACCTATCACCGAGTACTGACCTGCCCTGGCGTCCCCGTCTTGCCCATGAGGCGGTGGGAGATGAACGACCAGCCGACGCAGCCGGCGCACAGCACCGCCGCGATCACCAGCCCGGCGACGGCCTTCCCGATCCGCTCGTCGGCCATCCGCCGCCCGCGCTGCGCCCCGAACAGCACGGCATCGCGCATCCTGCGCCGCCGCACCGCGACGGACTCCAGCAACTGGCTGTCGTAATCCTCGGCCGCCACCCCGGCCTCCCTTCTCCCTGTCGCCCCGCACGCTAGTACGCCCCCTCACGACGCCGAAACCGGCGGCGCCGGTTTCGGTGCCGGCCGCCGCACCTCATCGGGAGCCTTCTTCAACGGCTCCACCGCTCCAACAGGTCGGTGAGATCCGGCCCCAGCCCCTCGATGATCTCCGGCTCCCGGAGCCCGTAACCCACCGCCGTCCCGAAGTACGTGGGCTCCCCGGGCTCCGCCGCGACGCCGAGCAGCCCGTCGAGCTCCCGCAACGCCGCTGCGAGGCGAGGCGCGTTGTACGCGTACACCTGGGGGTGCGGCACGCCCCGGAAGTCGCAGGCCCCCCACACGTCGTGGTGTACGGCCAGCTCGGCCGACAACCCCATGACGGTGTCGGGAGACACGCTCAGCTCGACCAGCCGGTGCTCGCGCCGTCGCCGCCCGGCAGCGTCGAACCAGACCCCGTCGCCGACCACGTGGAAGGACGACGGCTCGGCGCGCTCCTGCCCGGCCGGCCGCAACGCCGCCACCCGCCCGGGCAGGCGGTCGTCGTCCAGCCGCACGCCCTCGAGCCCGAGGCGGGCGTCGCCGTCCCCGAACACCCAGAACCACTCCAGCGCCACGGGCTCCAGCAACGCGTGCCGCTTCAGCACGGCGGCCATGACGGCAGCCGTCCGCAGCGCACCCCCGACACCGGGCTCACCGGCCCCGTCGAGCTCCCAGTACCACGCCCCGCACTCCAACGGCGCCCGCATCAACCCGCCCACGCCACATCCCCCTCGCTCGCGGCGTACTCCTGCCACGTCGCCTCGGCCTCTCGCGCCCGCCGGTCGATCGCGGTGACCCGCGCGGCCAGCTCGTCCGCGCGGATCATCCGGCGGCGGCGGACACGATCCCTCCGAGCCGCCGGGCCGCCTCCAGCTGGTCGATCGCGACCAGCCCCGCCCGCTCGGCCGGCAGGTCCGTCGGCTCCCAGCGCAGATCCCACCCGAACACCTCGTCCGTGGATACGTCCCCGGCCTCCCGCCGCCGCTGAACCGTCCCCCGGCCGTCCTCCGCGCCGTAGTACGTGAGCCGCCCTTCGCCCTCCAGCGCGTCGAGCACGGCGTCGTCGAGCACGCCGACGGGCCGGCTGCCGAGGTAGCCCTCCAGCTTGCCGGGGCGGTACATCACACCCACGAGGTCGAGGAAGACGCCCGAGCAGTCCCGGGTGAACGACCCGCCCCGCTCGTAGAACAGCACGAGCGGCTCGTACAGGTCCGGCAGCCCGTCCACCACGGCCGGGTTCCGCTCCTTCAGCCCCGCCAGCCGCACGGCCCCGGCAGAGGTCCGCCGCAGCTCCGCGCCGAGCACCCCGGCGAGCAGCCCCTCCAACTCGGCCGCCTGCCCGCCCGGGAGCTCGAACCCCGGGTCGACGTACACGGTGACGTCGTAGAACGGCCACGCCCCCTCGGCCCCGCAGGCCTTCGCCCACACGGCGGCCCGCCGCAGGTACTCCCACATCAGCACCCGCCGGGACCCGCTGCGCTCGAACGCCAGGTCCCACCGCATGTCCCAGTCCACGGCCCGCAGCCGCGCCAGCATCAGCGACGCCTTCACCCTCATCCCCTCCCCGACAGCTCTTGGAGCGCGTCCAGCGACGCCGCCCCGTGCACGGCCGCACCGACGACCGACCCGGCCGCGGTACGGCCGAGGCAGTCGTCCCGGGCCGCCGACGCCCCGACACCGTCCCGGCGGGCCGCCCGGAGCCGCAGCAGCCAGGGCACGCCCGCCCCGAAGGCCGCGTCCCCCGCCGCGCTGCGGGGCTCGTAGCCGGCCGCGCCGTCGGCGGATGCCCACAGGAACCCGGGGAGCCGTTCCCCGCACCGCACTTCGGCGTACCGGACGGGCCCGTCGGTGGTGGCCTCGTAGTCCTCTCCCCCGTATCCGCCGTCTCCGCCGGGGAGGAGCCGTATGAGCCGCTGCCGGCGCGCGGGGACCTCGAACGTCCCCCAGGAGTCCTCGTACGCCGCCCCTTCCGCCAGCAGGTCGGCGAACCCGTCCGCCGTGGGCCGGGCGTGCCGGGTCTCGTCTCCCGGGTCGACCTCCGCCCCCACCAGCGCGGAAATCCGCTCCAGTGCGGCGGCGAGCCGGGGCGCGTTCTCCGCGGCCACCTCCGGCTGCGGACGCTCCCGGGGGTCCTGGGTGAGCCAGGCATCGGCGTACGCGGACAGCACGAGCAGCACCGCGCCCTCGCCCCACAGGTCGACGCGTACGGTGAACAGTTTCTCCGCGCGGCGCCGGGCTCCGGATTCCGCCCATTCGCCGGGCAGCACGAGGCCCACCGTGAGCAGCTGGCCCGGCAACGGGCCGGCGACAGCGGCCGCTTCGGCCATGGCGGGGACGGGTACGCCGCGCCGCTCGACCAGCGGGTGAGCCATGGCCGACCGGTCACAGAGCAGGACCGAGCCCGTGCCGCCGTCCTCGACCAGCCCGCGGGAAGCCAGGACGCCCCTGACCTCCCCCACCAGCGCGAGGACCCTCGCAACTCCGCTCCCGGCAGCATCGAGCACGGGGGCAGGCTCCCAGAACCACTCCCCCACGGGCTCGGTCGTGATCACAGGAACGCCACGCGCCCTCCAACGGACCGGCTTCCGCTCAGCGCCTCGCTCAAGACGGCAGCACCCGCAACTTCGCGCCCCGGCTGTTCAGCCATGACTCCGAGTAGGCTCCGAAAGTTCCCGACGGCCTTCGGCGTCCACGCCGAAGGCCGGCCCGAAAGACCGTGCCCGTGAGGCCGCCCGTCAGCGTCCGATGGTCGAAGACCACCTGCATGAAGGTCTGCGACACCAACGCATCGCTCAGACGAGCCCCGCGACATCCAGCAAGGCAACCTCCCCCGCCGCCGTCGCTTCACCGGGAAACGGCGGCGACGATCTCCCCGATGAGCTTGGCTGCCTTCAGCTCTTCGAGCTGGATCAGACCCGCCTCTTTGAGCTCCGTCTCGGAGCCGGGAATCAGATCCGTCGGCTGCCAGCGCAGGTCCCGGCCGAAGACCTCGTCCGTCTGCGCGTCCCTCAGCACCCGGCGCCTCAGCAAGGGGCCCTTTCCGTCCTCCGCCGTGTAGTGCGCGACCTGTCCGTCGGCATCGAGCGCGTCGAGCACGGTGTCACCGAGCAGGGTGACGGGCGGATTGCCGAGGTAGGCCGTCAGGGCGCTGAGCCGGAACCGCACACCTGTCAGGTCGAGGGCCCCCGAGTTGTCCCGGGCGAATTCCCCGCCCCGCTCGTAGAAGAGGACCAGCGGCTCGTACAGATCGGGCAGGCCGGAAAAGCCGTCCGGCTTCTGCGCACGGAGCTCGGCCAGTCGGACCGCTCCCGAGCAGGTGTTCCGCACCTCCCCGTTGGGCAGCCGCGGCAGGAGTTCCTCGAGCTCGGCGGCGATTTCGGTGGAGAGCCGGAATTCAGGGTCCGCGTACGGGGTCACGTCGAAGAAGGGCCATGCCTCCTCCGCCGCATACGCCTGGGACCACAGGGCCGCTCGGCGCAGGTATTCACGGAACAGGACTCGACGCGACTTGGCGTGCCCGAAAGCGAAGTCCCAGTCGCTCATCCACCCGACCGCGCTCAGGCGGTGGAGCACGGCGGACGCCGTCCGATCGGTCACTTGAGCTCAATTCCCTTCGAGCGCAGCTCGTCCTTCAGAGCCGCCACCACTTCGTCGATGTTGGACAGATCGGACGCCAGCTCGATCTTCGGAACGTCGAACCCTACCGCCCTCCAGTGTCCGAATCCGCCCCTTCCTTCGTTCACCGCGAGGTCGTGCGCGCCTGCGTCACGGGGGTCCCGGGGGAATTCACGGTAGTACTCCACCGGGCCGTCGCTGTTCTGGAACGAATCCCACAGGTGCGGTGCGTCGACGGTATAGGGCAGACCCGCCTCCATCAGCTGGCTCTCGACGTATTCGTGGCCGATGTAGCGCTCGAACTTGGTCGCTTCCTCGGGCGTGAGGCTGCGCCGGCTCGCCGCTTCCCAGATCTCCGCGATGTCGCTTCGCGGTGTGAAGTACCCGTGGCGCGAAAGACCAGGCCCCTCGGGCACCACGTGCTGGGTGAGGAAGAAGTGGGTCCGGACACGGTCCAGCACCTGAGGGCTGATGCCGGTGTTATCCGAAATCGCCCCGATGTTCAGGCTCTCCGGGTTGGCCCGGACCCCGTCGTAGAAACGGGCCGCCTGGACGTGCTCGGGGGTGGGCTCCTCGATGTACCGAGCCCCGTCCGGCCTGGGCTCGGAGCCGCCGGGCAGCACCCCGTCATCACCGGCGCCCGCGGGGCCGTCGGGGAGGGTGCCGCCGCCCGGGCCGTCGCCCTGGTGCGGGATGGCCGGGCCGTCGCCGTGGCCGCCGCCGCCCGTGGAGGGGCCGTCGCCGTGGCCGCCCGTGGACGGGGTGTCGGTGTGGCCGCCGGTCGTGGGGGTGGTGTCGGTGTTGCCGCGGCCGCCCGGGGTGCTGTTGCTGCCGGGTTCGGTGTGGCTGTTGTGCGGGGTGTTGTCCGCGATGCCGCCGGGGGTGTGGGTGGTGACCCCGCCCGGGGTGTTGTCCGCGATGCCGCCCGGGGTGTGGGTGGTGGTGCCGCCCGGGGTGTGGGAGGTGACGTCCGTGGGGCGGGCGCCTACGCCGACGGGGACTTCCTCGCGCTTGGGGACCTCGGCCAGGGGGTGGTCGGATCCCTTGGGCACCGAGGTCAGGTCCTGCTTCGGCAGGCCCTT
>NZ_JBVHWK010000040.1:0-40395 GCF_055569445.1 Streptomyces sp. NPDC029122
CTGGCAGGCCAACCACTGGTACTAAGCCACCAGCGCCCCACGGCACAAGAGACGCCCGCCCGGCGACCCCCGGCGGGCGTCTTCGCGTTCCCGTGCCCGCCGGGACGGGGCGAGCGCAAGCGCCCCGGGAGGTTCGCCGGCGACGCCTACAGGGTGTTGAACGAGTCGCGGGCGGTGAAGTGGTAGAGGCCGACCTTCGGGCGGGCGACGGAGTGCGGGGTGGCCAGCGGAAGACTGACGCCGTCCGCGTTCGGCATGTGGCCCGGGTCGGCCAGGATGTTGATCTCGTCGGCGACGGGTCCGGTGCCGCCCGACGGGTTGAGGTCCACGGCCGCGTACGTCGTCGCCCCCGGCCGCACCGGATGGGCCGGTGCGCCGCCGAGGCCGCTCGGAGGCGTCGCCTGGATACCGAGGGCGGCGCCCTTGGCGCTGAAGCCGACGGCGGGGTGGAAGTCGAGCCCGCACACGGTGGAGCCGTTGTTCGTCACCGTGACGATGCGGACCGTGGCCGGGAAGCCCTGCGGCGAGGTCACCTTGACGGTGATGTTCCGTGCGGAGCACGGGTGGGTGTACGCGTAGCTGTCGTCGGTGGCCGCGCCGCCCGTGCCCTTGCCGTCCGGGCCCGTGGGGGCAGGGCTCGCGGCGGCGGGCGGCGCCGCGGCACCGGACGGTGTCGCCGTCGGGGTGGTGCCGGCGGCCGCCGTGCCCCCGCTGGAACCGGGGTCCGGCGTCGACGCCTTGAGCGGCCGGTCCGTGGAACCGGCGCCGCCGCAGGCGGTCAGGGCCAGGGTGAGCCCGAGGAAGGTGGCCAGGGCCGCGGAACGGCTCCGATGGATGCGCATGAGGGAACTCTCCGTGTCGTACGTTCGGGGCGGAAACCGCCCACGTGGGAACCATCATGACCGAGCGTCAGGTGTGTCCGGCACGCGCCCCGGTCACCTTGTCGTGTGGAGTCCGACGGCGGGTGCGTGGAGTCGACGCCGTGCCCGCGCCGCGCGGGCCGCGCTCACGGCCGCTCCCCCGGCAGGGGGAGGGGGATGGTTCCGGCGGCTGATGCCCACCCCGACGCCGTCGATGCACTGTTCGGGACATGACCAGTAGCGAATGGACGACGAAGGTGCGGCGGGGCGCCCGGTGGCAGTGGCGGCCGTACGGGGTGGCCCGGGCGACCGTGGTGTGGGCGGTGCTGTACACCGGCTTCGGTCTGGTGTGCGCGTTGAGCGGGACCCCCTTTCTCTACCACGGCGGTGACTCGGGGATCAGCTGGCTCGGTTGGGTGGCGGTGGCGGTGGGTGCACTGGCGGCGATGGCCGGCGCGGCGGTGGGGCGGTCCGGGCCGCGGCCGGCCTTGCGGGTGCTGCTCCGGGTCCTGTGCGGGCTGGCCGGACTCGCCGCGTTCAGCCTACTCATGGACGTGGTCACGCTGATGCTCGGTCAGGGGGTGGACAGCCCGGCCTCCACCGCGAACAAGGCCCTGGCGGCGGTCGGGGCGGTCCTGCTCGCGGCCACGGCCCGGTCCGGCCCCCGGCCCGCGGGCACCGCCGCGCCGGCGGCGTCCGCGGCACCGGGGCCCGTCCAACTCGCCGCCTGGGCTGGGACGCTGGCCTTCGTCCCGTACACCGCTATGAAGCTGGTCTGGGCGTCCGGCGGCACGTTCGCGGGGATCACCGGCGAGGAGATGCTCGCGGTCTCGGAGCGGAACGGGGCCTCGGGGACGTTCCTCACCCTGGAGTCCTGGGGCCTCGATCCCACCGCGCTGCTGGCCGTGCTCGGTGTCTTCCTGCTCTGGGGCCTGGTCCGCCCGTGGGGCCAGGTCTTCCCGCGCTGGACGCCGTTCCTCCGCGGCCGGCGGGTGCCGCACTGGCTCCCGCTCGCCCCGGCCCTGCTCGGCGCCGCCACGCTCGCCCCGTACGGCGTCGTGGGGGTGGGGTACCTGGCCCTCGCCTCGGCCGGCGTCGTCACCTTGCGGCGCGGAGACTTCCACTCCTCGGGCGACGCGCTGCTGGTCGGCTGGATCGGGATGGTCGCCTTCGCCGTGTACGGCGTCGCCCTGGTCATCGCGGCCCGCTCGTACCGGCTACGGACCCGCCCCGTCCGCCGGACGGGTGCCGACGTGCCGTAGTGCCGGGCAGCCGGGCAGCCGGGCGCGGGGCCCGCGGGGCCGGGGAAGGACCCGACCCCCACGGGCCCTGCGGGCCGCATCAGGGGTGCGTCGGAGCCTGGTGGGGCGGGACGGTCTCACCGGGGGAGGGAGGCCCGGGCGGGGTGCCGTCCCCGAACGGGCGCCCGCCCAGAGCCTCACGGCCGTGCGGTTCGAGCCAGCCCGACGGGTCCGGGCCGAGGGGCACGATCCCGGACGGGTTGATGTGGCTGTGGACCACGTAGAAGTGCTTCTTGATGTGGTCGAAGTCGACCGTGTCCCCGAAGCCGGGCGTCTGGAACAGGTCCCGGGCGTACGCCCACAGCACCGGCATCTCCGAGAGCTTCTGCCGGTTGCACTTGAAGTGGCCGTGGTAGACGGCGTCGAAGCGCACGAGCGAGGTGAACAGCCGTATGTCCGCTTCGGTGATCGTTTCGCCGACGAGGTAGCGGGACCCCTCCAGCCGCTCGGAGAACCGGTCGAGGCGGGCGAAGAGACGCTCGTACGCCTCGGTGTACGCCTCCTGGGAGGGGGCGAACCCGACGCGGTAGACGCCGTTGTTCACGTCCGTGTAGATCTCTTCGTTGACCGCGTCGATCTCCGGCCGCAGCGCCTCCGGGTACAGCTCCGGAGCCCCGTCACGGTGGTACGCCGTCCACTCCAGCGACATGTCGATGGTCATCTGCGCGTAGTCGTTGGTGACCACCTCGCCGCTCGGCACGTCCACGATCGCGGGCACGGTGATGCCCCGGTCGTAGTCGGGGTCGCGGGCGAAGTAGGCCTCCTGGAGCCGCTCTATCCCCAGGACCGGGTCACGGCCGTCCGGGTCGAGGTCGAAGGTCCAGCTGCGCTTGTCGTGCGTCGGGCCGGCGACGGCCATGGGCAGGGCCTTCTCCAGCCCGAGCAGCCGGCGCACGATCACCGCGCGGTGTGCCCAGGGGCAGGCGCGGCTGACGACGAGACGGTAACGGCCGGGCTCCACGGGGAAACCGTCGCGTCCGTCGGCTGTGATGCGGGTGGTGATGTAGCGGCTGTCGCGGGAGTATCCCTTGCCGGGCTTTACGTTGCTCATCCTGGGGCCTTACCCAGGAACCGCCGCGCCGAGCGGCCGCTCCACCGGAGCTCCGGTCTCCCTCGTCCCGGTCTCAGGTTCCGGACCGGGGCGCCGCCGCGGGGCCGAGGGCGCGGAGGTAGGACAGCCCGGGGCGGCCGCAGAGCCGGGTACGGCCCGTGACGGTGAACCCGGTACGGGCCAGCACGGCCCGGGACGCCGCGTTGTCGAGGGTGGTCGCGGCCCGCAGGGACGTCAGCCCGTAGCTGCCGGCGGCCAGGGCGCACACGGCCCGTACGGCCGCGGTGGCGAGGCCCCGGCCCGCGGTCCGTTCCGCGATCCGGTACCCGAGCTCGGCACCGCCGTCCGCCACGTCCACCAGGTTGACCCGCCCCAGGACCTCGCCCGTGGCACCGGTCAGCACGTGGAAGTAACAGACGCCGGAGTCCTGTTCGGCCAGCAGTTCACGGTGGCGAGTCCCGAACCGGGCGAAATAGTCGTCGCCCCGGTCGGGGACGGACGCCGCGAAGTAGGCCCGGTTCTCCCGCTCGAAGGCGAGGAGCGCGGGGGCGTGGTCCGGACGGAGCAACTGCAGCTCGGGCATGGGGCAGACGCTATGCGGCCGGACCGCCCTTCCGCCACGGGGACGGTGAGGCCGGTACGGACCTGCCGCGCGCCGGCAGCCCGCGGCCCTGATCCGCAGGGCACGTCTCCTCGCGGTCCCGGCGGCACGCGGGATCCGGGGCCGGCCGCTACGCGCCGGGAGGCCGGTACCGGATCTGCCCCGCCCCGCGCAGGGCGTCCAGGGTCTCGTCGACGCTCAGCAGCACGGTCGTCTCGAACGAGCTGAGCGCGCCGCCCCCGCTGATGGCCAGCGCGACCGAGGCCATGGACACGTTGTCCGGAGCTTCCCAGAGGTTGTAGCCGTCGTGCGTGCCGAAGGCGTACCAGAAGCCGTGGAGCTTCCCGCCGACGGACTCGATGTACGACCGGGCGGCCTGTGAGCGGTCCTCCGGGTGGCCGGTCAGCCTCGCCCAGGTCTCCGGCGTGTAGCTGAACCTCGACAGATAGAGCGGCATCGTGTCCCTCTCTCGTTTCAACCATCGGTGCCCCCGCCCGGTGGAGGAGGGCCGGGGAGGCCCGCGGTTCCCCCGAACGGCCGGGGACGATGACCGGCACGGCCCACAGCCGACGGGTGAACGGGCCGGCACCACCGTGGTGGCCGGCGTCGCGTGATCACCGCGCGGTGCGGCCCGGGCGGAGGGTCAGAACCGGCACACGCCGAGCTCCCGCACCGTGTCGGCCAGAGCGCGGACGAGGTCGTTCTCGGCTTCGGTCCGCCAGACCAGGGCGAAGTGCAGGGTGGGCATGTCGGGAAGGGGGAGCCATCGGATGTTCGACAGAGCCCAGTACCTGGTCACATGGCCGGGGAAGGTGTGGATGATCTCGTCCATGCCGACGTGACCGATCAGCTCATCGCCGGTGTCCGAGGCCGCGTGGGTGAGGCGCTCGATCGTACGGCCCCGGGGGGTGTGGAAGGGCAGGTAACTGTCTTCCCAGTAGTCCGGCAGACCCAGGGCGGTGGCGTGCGGGAAGTCGGCGAGCAGCTCCAGGGACACGGAGTCCCGTCCCGCGAGCCGGTGCCCGGCGGCCACGGCGAGGATCCGGGAGTCGGTGCACAGGGTCGGCCCGACGGTGAAGTCCGGCTCTTCCACCGGCAGCCAGGCGACCACGACGTCCATGGCACCGCTGCGGAGCCGGCCGAACACATCGGTGAAGGTCGCCTGGCGGATCTGGAGCCCCCAGTGCGGGTACCGCGCGCGGAACGCCTTCCAGTAGGGGTGCAGCTCGGGCAGGTTGAAGGGCAGCAGGCTCACGCGGAGCTGTGCCGTGATGCCGCGGGCCGCCAGCCGGGCCCGCTCCAGGGATTCGTGCAGGCCCGCGTAGACCGGTTGCAGGTCGTCGCGGAACTGCCGGCCGACCGCGGTCAGGCGCACGGTGCGGCTGGTGCGGGTGAACAGCTCGGCGCCGATGCGCCGCTCCTGCTGCTTGATGGCCTGGCTGACGCGCGCCTGGGAGACGTGCAGCCGCTGTGCCGTCCGGCCGAAGTGCAGCTCCTCGGCCAGCACCAGGAAGATCTCGATGTCCCGCAGCTCCACCGGCCCCGGCCTTTCGTCGATAACCCAGCGGTTATCGAACCGCACACAAGTGTTCCTTGATCATACGTACGCACTGCAAGATCGTTTCAGGCATGCAGTCACGCACCCAGACCCTCACCCGCACGGCCGGACGGGTGAGCCGTCGTTCCGCCAGCCCCCTCGGCCGCGTCGGCTCCGTGGCCGCTGAGCACGTCCGAACGGCCTGCCACCGCCCGGGAGCCACGCCATCGACCTGACCGTGATGTACGCGGTGCACGACGCCCTGCGCCGGGATCTGGCCCATCTGGACCGGGTCACCACCGCCGCGGACCGTGACCCGCGGCAGGTGCTGGCCACCGCTGCCGGATGGACGCTGTTCAAGAAGGCCCTCCACGCCCACCACGCGGCCGAGGACGACGCACTGTGGCCGTCGCTGCGGCGGAACCTGGCCGGCCGGCCGAAGGACCTGGCGCTGCTGGAGGTGATGGAGGCCGAACACGCCGCCATCGCCCCGGTGGTCCGGGCCATCGACGGCGCGCTGACCGACCCGGGTGCCGACTCCCTGCGCTTGGGCCAGCTCGCCGACGCCCTGACCCGGGGTCTGGCCGGTCACCTCGAGCACGAGGAGGAAGCGGCGTTCCCACTGGTCCGGCGGATGCTGACGGCCGACCAGTGGGGCCGCTTCAGCCGGGTCCACGACCAGTACGTCGACCAGGACGCGCCCCGGCTGCTGCCCTGGCTGCTGGACGGCGCCGACGAACCGACGGCGGAGAGGCTCCTGGCCCGGCTGCCCGCAGCCGCGTACGCCGCCTGCACCACCCGGTGGATCCCGGCGTACGCCGCCCTCGACCGCTGGAGTCCCGGCACCGCGCCCTGACCCCGGCTCATCGGCCGCGCCCCGGCGGTCCGCCGGCCGATGCCGACACGCCCTCGCGTCCTCCCGAAGAACAACCGGCTCGACCATGAAAGCGATCACTTTGTCCACATCCGTACATGTCATTCCGCTCCCGCACGTCTCGGCCGCCGAGGCCGCCGCGTGGCACCGGACCGTCGCGAACGCCATGGCCCACGACCTGCCCGGAGTGCCCGCCCCCGAACCGGAACGGATCCACGCCCAGCTCACCCAGCCCGCCCTGGGCAGCCGCCGGCTGGCCTGGCTGGCCACCGGGGCGGACGGGGCCCCCGTCGGAGTCGCCGGCCTGAGGGTGTTCACCTCCCCGGGCCAGGAGCACCTGGCCGAACTGGAACTGCACGTCGACCCCGCCCACCGGCGCCGGGGAACCGGCTCGCTCCTGATGTCGGCGGCCGTGGCGGCCTGCGGCGCCGAGAACCGGCGCAGCCTCATCGCGGCAGCCGCGGCCGGCAGCCCGGGCGAAGCCTTCGCCGAACGGTGCGGCTTCCGCCGGGCACTCACCCTGGACCACCTCGTACTGCGCCTCGACGAGCTGTCCGACGCCGGCCTGCCGCGGATCGCCGACACCGCGCCCCCCGGCTACCGGCCGGCCCACTGGACCGGTACGGTCCCCGACGAACTCGCCGATGCCTTCGCCGCGGCCAAGAACGCGATGAACGACATGCCCGTCGGCGACCTGGACTACGGCAGCGTGGCGTGGGACGCCGACCGGGTCCGCTCCATGGCCAAGGCGGTCGCCGACCGCGGCGACACACTGCTGACCGTCGCGGCGGTCCACGACGACGGCACCATGGCCGGCTACACCGAGATCCTGCTGCCCCAGGGTTCCGGACCGCGCGCCCAGCAGTACGACACGGCCGTCGTGCCCGCGCACCGCGGTCACGGTCTCGGCCTGTGGGTGAAGGCCGCCATGGTGCGGCGCCTGCGCGCCGAGCATCCCGATGTCGTGGAGATCGAGACGGACAACGCCGCCGACAACGTCCACATGCTGGCCGTCAACCACCGCCTCGGATTCCGCTCCTACCGGCGCACCCACGAGTACCAGCTCGACGTGCCCGCGACCTGATCCGTCCGCAAACGCCACGAGGCGCCCCCAGGCGAGACCCGGAACACCCGGCTCCCGCCGCACCATCGCCGGCCGGAGCCGGCATCCACAGGAATGAGGAACACGACATGCGTGTGCTGTTGATGGCTTACGGGTCACGCGGCGACATCGCCCCGCTGGCCGCGCTGGCGGCCCAGTTGCGGACACTCGGTGCGGACGTACGCGTGTGCGCGCCGCCGGACGAGGAGTTCGCGCGCCTGCTGGCCGGTGTGGGCGCGGAAGTGGTGCCCTTCGGACGGGACGTGCGCGCGCTGCGGACGGGAGCACCGCCGTCGGACGCGGCCGCGTTCGCGGCGGAGCTGGTCGCCGCGCACTTCGACACGGTCGCCGGGGCCGCCGAGGACTGCGACGTGGTGGTGGCCAGCGGCCTGATGCCGGCCGGTGTCCGCTCGGTGGCCGAGAAGCTGGGCATCCGCTACGTGTACGCGGGCTTCCACCCGTTCGAGATGCCCTCGGCGCACTACCTGCCGTCGCCGCGCCCCGGCCCGCCGGCTCCGCCCGGCATGACCGACAACGAGGCCCTGTGGGACCTGGACGCCCAGAAGGTCAACGCCCTCTACCTCAAGCCCCTCAACGCCCACCGCGCGGCGATCGGCCTCACACCGGTGGACAACGTCCGCGACCACGTCTTCACCGAACGGCCGTGGCTGGCGGCGGACCCGGTCCTGGGCCCGTGGGAGCGACTGACGAACCTCGACCTCGTGCAGACCGGCGCGTGGATCCTGCCCGACGAACGCCCCCTGCCCGCCGATCTGGAGGCGTTCCTGGACGCCGGCACCCCGCCGGTGTACGTCGGATTCGGCAGCATGCCCATGAGCACGGCCTCCGACATCGCCCGGACCACCGTCGAAGCGGCCCGCGCGCAGGGCCGCCGCGTGCTCGTCTCCCGCGGCTGGGCCGACCTGGCACTGGTGGACGACTCGGACGACTGCTTCGCCGTCGGTGACGTCAGCCACCAGGCGCTGTTCCGCCGGGTCGCGGCCGTCGTGCACCACGGCGGCGCGGGCACCACGACCACCGCCGCCCGAGCCGGTGCGCCCCAGGTGGTGGTTCCCCAGTTCGTGGACCAGCCGTACTGGGCCGCCCGCGTGGCCGAACTGGGCATCGGCGCGGCACACGACGGCCCGAACCCGACCTTCGATTCCCTCTCCGCCGCGCTCAGGACGGCCCTGACCCCCGAGACGCGAGGACGGGCGGAGGCCGTCGCCGGGACGGTCCGTACCGACGGGGCGGCGGTGGCGGCGAAGCTGATCCTCGACACGGGGGACGCCGCCCCGTGAACCACGAGCAGATCTCCATGATCGCCCACGCCGGCCATCCCATAAAGTCCCCGCTCGGCGACGATTCGGTCAGCCGGCTGCTCGAACACGGCCTCCCACGGGGTGACGAGCGGGTGCTCGACCTCGGATGCGGCACGGCGGAGTGGCTGCTGCGAGCCCTGGCGACGCGCCCGCACCTGCACGCCGAGGGCGTCGACGTCTCCGAGGTCGCCCTGACGCAGGCGCGCCGGGCAGCGACCGAGCTGGGAGTCGACGGGCGCCTGCTCCTCCACCGGCAGGAGGCGGCGGACTTCGGCTCTCCCCACCCGTTCGACCTGGTGATCAGCGTCGGCGCCACGCATGCCTTCGGCGGTCTTCTCCCCGCCCTCGCGGCGGCCCGTGAGCACCTGGCCCCCGGAGGCCGCGTCCTGATCGGCGAGTCGTTCTGGGACCGCGCCCCCTCGCCGGCGGCCGTCGAGACCTTCGGCGACCTCGCCGACCTGGCCACCACGGTGGACCGCGTCGTCGCCGACGGATGGGCCCCCGTCCACGGCCATGTCAGCACCCGCGCCGAACTGGACGCCTACGAGTGGGCCTGCTGGGGCTCGCTGGCCTCATGGGCCCTGGACCACCCTGCCGATCCCGCCGCCGCACAGGTACGGGAGACGGCTACCGCCCGGCGTTCGCAGTGGCTGCGCGGCTACCGGGACAGCTTCGGCTTCCTCTGCCTGGTCCTGCGTCCGACGTCGGACTGACGGAAGCTGACGGACCGTCCGAATCACCGGACATCGACCGGATGTCCACCCCCCACCCGAAAGTGAGTACTGATGCAACCGACGTTCGTACTGGTGCACGGAGCCTTCGCGAATTCCTTCTCCTTCGCACCCCTCCAGGCAGAACTCGGCCTCCTCGGGCACCGCTCGGTCGCCGTCGACCTGCCCGGTCACGGATTCCAGGCGACCTTCACCCGCGCCTACCAGGCGCCGCAGGACCCCGAGGGACTCGCCACCGCGCCCGGCTCGATCAAGGGCGTCACGCTCGCCGACAACGTCGCGCACCTGATCGGGATCCTCGAACGGGCCAAGCGCAACGGCCCCGTGATCCTCGTCGCCCACAGCCGGGGCGGAGTCACGGTCACGGCCGCGGCCAATGCGCGCCCGGACCTGATCGACCGCCTCGTCTACGTCTCGGCCTGGTGCCCGGTCCGGCTCGACACCAACGACTACTACGCGGAGCCGGAGATGGCCTCGGTCGATCCTGCCGCCTTCGCCTCGGCGCTGGCCGGAAACCCGGCCGACCTCGGCCTGCTCCGCGTCAACTTCCGCACGGCGGACCCGGGCTCGCTGGCGGCGTTCAAGGCGGCCTTCTTCGCCGACGGCACCGACGAGCAGTTCCACGCCTTCCTGAACACCTTCCAGCCCGACGAGAACCTGGACGTCGGCGGCTCCTCCGACCGGGCCCAGGCCGCGACCTGGGGCCGCGTCCCCAAGACGTACATCCGCCTGGCCGACGACACTAGCCTGCCCCTCGCCCTCCAGGACCGCCTGATCCGCGAGGGCAACGAGCTGACGCCCGACAACCCGTACGACGTGCGCACCCTGGAGGGCAGCCACCTGAAGTGGCTGGCCGATCCGGCGCCGGCGGCCCGCGTCCTCGGTGAACTCGTCACGCTCCCGGCCCCGCCCGCGCGGGCGTGAACCCAGGGGCGTGAGCGGCTGCCGGGGCGCCCTCCGCCACCGGCCGAGGTGTGCTCCGGGGAGAACCGGGCCACCATGGTCGAGGGGCGGAGCCCGGAGGTGACGGACATGGACGAATCGCGCAGGGCCTGGGTCATGATCGGCACCGTCATCGCCGTCGTGCTCCTGAACCTCGTGGCCATCATCCTGATGAACACCCTCGGACCCTGACCCGGAGCGGCGGCGGCCGATGCGACGGCCCGGGGCCGCCCAGCGGGTCGGCCCCGGGTTTACCCCCGTCCCCGTTTCCCGTCCGGCCCCGGCCGCCGGGGCCGGACGGGGCGGGGGAGGGTGGGGTTGGTCCCACCCCGATGGTGCCGCTACCCGGATGGCCCGGTGGATCTTGAACGAGCAGGGTGGACATCCGTCCCACGAGCGAAGGATTCCCTGTGTTCAATCCGAAGCCGGTCCGAGACCGCGTGGCCCGCACCACCGCCGTCGGCGCCCTGGCCCTGGCGGCCTGCGCCACCCTGCTCACCGGCAGTGCCGCGGCCATCGTCAACGGCACCGACTCCACGGAGCCCTACCCGTTCATGGCCGTCATCCCGGAGTCGGCCCCCAAGCACGGCATCCACGACGGTAACTGCGGGGCGTCGCTGATCGATCCGCAGTGGGTGCTGACGGCGGCCCACTGCGTGCGGGGTGACGGCCTCGAGCTGGACGGCACCGTCCGCATCGGTGGCCGCGAGCGGAGGACCGGGGGGACCGTCAGGGCCATCGAGCGGATCGTCGTCCACCCCGGCTACGCGAACGGTGACGGGAAGGCCCCCAACAGGGACGACATCGCGCTGGTACGCCTCGACCGCCCGGTCACCGAGAAGCCCGTGCCGATCGCGGCGCGGGCCGGACGGCCCGGTACCCCGACCCGGATCCTCGGGTTCGGAACCACCGTCGATGCCGAACTGAAGTTCGCGGAGCGATTGCAGGAGCTCGACACGCGCAGGGGCACCGAAGCCGAGTGCGCCCCCGGCTACGGGCACCGGACCCGGTTGTGCACGGTCAGCCGCGTGCCCGGGGCCATGGCGTGCTTCGGGGACTCCGGCGGGCCGCAACTCCAGAGGGGCCGGCACGGCCGGTGGGAGCTCATCGGAGCCACCTCGGGCCCCGGCACCCCGGGAGTCGCGTGCTCGGCCGGGCCGGGGCTCTACACCGACGTGCCGGTCTACGCGGACTGGATCCGCAGGACCATGCGGCGCCACGGCTGACACCCCGCGCGACGGCCCCGACCCCTGACGAACCGCCCCGCGGTGAGCACGTCGGCGCGGGGTCAGGGGCTGACCGGGCGCGCCGTACGAGCGCGCCCCGGAAGCACCGTTGGCCGGGGGCGCCGCGGCGTGTTCCGGGACGGGCCGGTGACGCGGGGGTGCCGGGGAGGGTTCTCCGTGGTGAAGTACGCGGCCGCCACGGCCGGTGGTCCGCGGGCCCGGCCGTCGGGCGTGCTTGAGTGGAGTCGGCCAGCCCCGAACCGGAGGAGATCCCATGAGCAACGAGAGCGGGCCCGACGAGCAGGCCCGGAACATGCGCGAGAAGGCCGAGGAGCTCGAACTGGCGGCCCAGCGGTCCACCGATTCCGCCGAACGCCGGCGACTGTCCGAGAAGGCCCTGCACATCCGGGAGAAGCTCGAAGAGCTGCACGGCCCGGAGAGCGCCACCACCGACCCCATGTAGCCCTCGGGTACGGACCAGCGCCCCACAGCGCCCGACCCGCCATCGGACCGCCGCGGACGCGCCTACCGGAACTCCGCGCGCACGCCGCCGCGGCTGGGCAGAGTGGGGCCATGGTTCACGTACTCGGCAGCAGGATCCTGCTGCGCCCCACCGATCCCGAGAGCTCCCGCGCCTTCTACGGAGGCACGCTGGGGCTCGCCGTGTACCGCGAGTTCGGTACCGGACCCGAGCGCGGCACCGTCTACTTCCTCGGCGGCGGCTTCCTCGAGGTGTCGGGCCGCGCCGGCGCGCCCCCCGCGCCCGGGCTGCGGCTGTGGCTCCAGGTGGCGGACGCGGAGGCGGCACACCGGGAGCTTCGCGAGCGGGGCGCCGAGGTGCTGCGGCCGCCGCGGCGGGAGCCGTGGGGACTGATCGAGATGTGGATCGCGGACCCCGACGGCGTACGCATCGTGGTCGTGGAGGTGCCGCCGGACCACCCCCTGCGCTTCCGCCCCTGAACGTCCGCACCGGCCCGCCGGCCGCCGTCGACGGGCGCGCCGCCGGGGCCGGTGCGGACGCTGCGCCAGGACCTCTGGAGGGCGGCGAGCGCGGTGTGCAGGCCCTCCTCCGCGATGGTCAGCGGCGGTGCCGGCCGGATCGTGGATCGGCGGGACAGCGAGCCGTCACCCGAGCCGGACCGACGGGCCGCGCCCGCCCGTGCCGAAACGTTCCTCGGGTGAACGGCGGCCTCCGGACGGGTGAGTGTTCACCGTTCAGGGCCCGGGAGGGACGGGCGGGAGCGCTACAAACGGTCCGTGAACGCGACGATGCCCCGCTCCCTCACCGCCGTCCTGCTGACCATGGCCGCCTTCGCGGCCCCGGCCGCAGCCGCTCCCGCGGCCTCTTCGCCGCCCGACCCGGTGGTCTTCGTACACGGCTGGAACAGCGACGGTACGGCCTGGAACATCATGGCCGACCGGTTCCGGTCGGACGGCTGGCCGGACGACCGCCTACACCAGTGGACCTACCCGTCCTCACAGTCCAACTCCACGACCGCCTCGCAGCTCGCCGAGACCATCGACCGTGTCCTGGCCTCGACCGGCGCCGCCAAGGTGGACGTCGTGACCCACTCCATGGGCTCCCTCTCCTCCCGCCACTACCTCAGGAACCTCGGCGGCGACGCGAAGGTGGACGCCTGGGTCTCCCTCGCCGGCCCCAACCACGGGACGGAGACCGCCCGTTGGTGCGGCGGCCCCGCCTGCGTCGAGATGCGTCCGGGCTCCGCCTTCCTCCAGGCGCTCAACTCGGGCGACGAAACGCCCGGAGACACCCGCTACGCCACCTGGTGGTCCTCCTGCGACGGGATCGTCTCACCCGTGACCTCCGTCGCCCTCGACGGCGCGGTGAACACACAGACCCCCTGCCTGCGGCACCAGGTCCTCACCGACGACGCCGGGGTCTACCAGCAGGTCAGGGAGCACATCGGCGGCGCGGTGCCGCAGGCGCCCCCGTCGCGATGACCGCGGGCGTACGGCGGTCCGCCGTATGACGTCGGCGCACGCGCACGGCCCCGCACACACGGGTGTGCGGGGCCGGACGGAACGGCCGGCGGGAGGTCAGCCCAGCCACGGCCGCCAGACGGACTCGTTGCGCTCGACCCACTTCCGCGCCGCCTGCCGCGGTGAGAGCTTCTCCTCCGCGATCATCAGGGCCACCTCGTTCTGCTCCGCCGTGGACCAGTGGAACCGCTTCAGGAAGGCGGCCGCCTCGCCCCCCGACCCGGCGAAGCGCGTGTTCAGGTACTTCTGCAGCGGTGTGTGCGGGTAGGCGCAGGCCACCTTCTCCGGTACGTCGGCGCACCCCTCGGTGTACTCGGGGAGCCGCACCTCGGTCATCGGGACCCGCTCGAAGAGCCACTGCGGCTTGTACCAGTACGTCAGGAAGGGCTTGCCCTCCTTGGCGAACTGCTTGATCTGGGTGATCTGGGCGGCCTCCGACCCGGCGAAGACGACCTCGAAGTCGAGGCCCAGGTTCTTCACCAGCGCCTTGTCGTTCGTGACGTAGGACGGTGAGCCGTCCATCAGCTGTCCCTTGCCGCGGCTCTCGGGGGTGCGCAGCTGGTCGGCGTACTTGTCGAGGTTCTTCCAGTCGGTGACGTCCGGGTGGGCCTGTGCGAAGTACGTGGGGACGAACCAGCCGATGTGACCGGTCACCCCCAGGTCGCCGCCCCGGGTGATCGTCTTCTTGGTCTCGACGTACCGTTTCTCCTGCTCGGGGTGGCCCCAGTCCTCCAGGATCGCGTCGACCCGCCCCTGGCTGAGGGCGTCCCAGGCGGGGACCTCGTCGACCTGCACGGTGTCCACGCGGTAGCCCAACTCGTGTTCCAGGAGATAGGCGGCCACGGCGGTGTTCGCCTGGGCGCCGACCCAGGACTGGACGGAGAGGGTGACGGTCTTCGCGTCCTGCGCGGCGGCGTACGGAGAGGCCTGCCGGGTCATGTCGGCGGCTCCGCAGCCGGTGAGCACGGCGAGTCCCGCGGCGGCGGCGATCACGGCACGGCCGCGACGGCCGCGGCCGCGCGGGAAGGGTCGTTCACGCATCTCGGGCCTCCTTCGCGGGCTGGGTGACGCGGTCGAGCAGCAGGCCGAGGCACACGATCGCGGCGCCGGCCACCAGACCGGTGGCCAGGTCGCCCTGCGCCAGGCCGAGGACGACGTCGTAGCCGAGCGCGCCGCCGCCCACCAGGCCGCCGATGATGACGACGGACAGGACCAGGACCACGGCCTGGTTCACGGCCAGCAGCAGAGCCGGCCGCGCGAGCGGCAGTTGGACCTGCCACAGCCGCTGCGCACGGGTCGCGCCCAGCGAGCGGGCGGATTCGAGCGCCGCCGGGTTCACCTCGCGAAGCCCCTGCGCGGTGATCCGGACGACCGCCGGCAGCGCGTACACGACGGCGGCGGCCGCGGCCGGTGCCCGCCCCACCCCGAACAGGGCGACCACGGGGATGAGGTAGACGAACTGCGGCAGTGTCTGGCAGACGTCGAGCACGGGACGCAGCAGCCGCTGCGCGCGGGCACTGCCGGCGGCGCCCACCGCGATCGCGAAACCCACCACGAGGGTGACGGCGACCGCGGCGATGACCTGGGACAGCGTGTCCAGGGAGGCCTCCCACACGCCGAGTACGCCGACGCCGGCAAGGGCGAGGACGGCCGTCAGCGCGGAGCGCCGGGCGCCGACGAGGAGGGCGAGCGCTCCGGCGACGAGCAGGAGCAGCCACCACGGCGCGGCCTGGAGGCCGGCGCGCAGCGGGTCGAGGACCCAGCCGGTGAACCGGGCGGCCCAGTCGGCGCTGCCCCCGACGACGGGCACTCCGGAGTAGAGGTGGGCGGTCATCCAGGCGACCGCCGCGTTCACGGGCTCGGCGATGGACACCGTCCACGACGCCGGCCACAGCGACGTGCCCGCGATCCGGCCGGCCACGCCGACGGCCACCGCCGTGAGGACGGTGAGCAGCCATCCGTACCAGCCGTCGAACACCCTGAGCAGGAGCTGCCGCGCGCCGCCCGGGGGCGGGCCGTCCGCGCCGATCCGGCCGCCCGCCGCCTCGGCGGTGCGGTCGAGGACCACGGCGAGCAGCACGATGGGGATTCCGGCGGCCAGTGCCGCGCCGACGTCGACGGACGAGAGCGCCTGGTAGACCCGGTCACCGAGGCCGCCCGCGCCGATCACGGAGGCGATCACGGCCATCGACAGGCCGGTCATGACGGCCTGGTTGACACCCAGCAGGAGCTGCCGGCGTGCGAGCGGGAGCCGCGCGGTCAGCAGCCGCTGGCGCCGGGTGGCGCCGAGCGAGGCGGCGGCCTCCATCACCCCGGCGTCGGCCCCGCGCAGACCGAGCGCGGTGAGGCGCGCCATCGGCGGGGCGGCGTACACCACGGTGGCCAGCACGGCGGCCGGTACGCCGATGCCGAACACCAGCACCATCGGCAGCAGGTACGCGAACGCCGGGAGGATCTGCATGGTGTCGAGCAGGGGACGCAGAGCGCGGTCGGCGCGCGCGGAGAGCCCGGCGGCGAGTCCGAGCAGTCCGCCGACGGCGACGGCGGCGGCGACGGCCACCACCATCAGCGCGAGGGTCTGCATGGTCGGCACCCACATGCCGAGCAGCCCGCACGCGGCGAAGGCGCCGGCGCAGGTCAGGGCGAGCCGCAGCCCCGCCAGGCGCCAGGCCACCAGGGCGGCCAGAGCGGTGATGCCGGTCCAGCCCCCGGCGAGCAGGACGACGTAGACGGCCCGGACGGAGACGGTCACGGCATTGCTGATGTGCCCGAAGAAGTAGAGGAAGAGGGGGTGGCTGTCCCGGTGGTCGATGATCCAGTCGCCGGCCCGGCCCAGCGGCCCAGACAGGTCCACGGTCAGCGCGGCGGGCCAGCCGCCGGAGGCCGGAAAGGCGACGGCGAGCGGGACCAGCACGGCGGCGGCCAGGGCCAGGGGCAGGAGCAGGGCGCGGCCCTGGGGGCGCCCCGGCACGGACAGTCGGCGGCGCGGGCGGTCCGGCGCTCCGGTCCCGGCCGCAGGGCGCCTCGGCACTGCGGGACGGCCGGCGGTGGCGCGCTCCGGCTCCCCGGAGCGGCCGGGCGACTGCGGGGCGCCCGGCCGGGACGGTTCGCGCGCGGGGGCCGTGGTCGCGGTCATCCGCGCCACCCCCGGGGGGCGGGGACGGCGGGTCGGGCGGTGCCGGTCATGCCGCCGCCTTCCGTCCGGTGCCGGCCGGGATCCCGGCCACCACCGCGAGCAGCGCCGTCTCGTCGACCACGCCCAGGCACCGGCCGTGGTCGACGACCCGGACCGGACCGCCGCTGCGGACGACGGCCTCGATGGCGTCGGCCACCGTGGTGGCGGGGGCCAGCGCGGGGCCCTGCCAGGCCGCGTCGCCGACCGCGGGGCGCATGGCGCTGCGTACGGTGAGCACCTGTTCGCGGGGGACGTCGCGGACGAAGTCCCGTACGTAGTCGTCGGCCGGCGAGCCGACGATCTCCTCGGGCGTGCCGAGCTGCACGATGCGGCCGTCCCGCATCAGCGCGATGCGGTCACCCAGGCGCAGTGCCTCGGCCAGGTCGTGGGTGATGAAGACCATGGTGCGGCCCTCCTCGTGGTGGAGCCGGGCGACCTCGTCCTGCATCTCGCGCCGGATGAGTGGATCGAGCGCGCTGAACGGCTCGTCGAACAGGAGCACTTCGGGGTCGGCTGCGAGGGCCCGGGCGAGCCCGACGCGCTGCTGCTGGCCGCCCGACAGCTGTCCGGGGCGTCGCTCCTCGAGTCCGGCGAGGCCGACCTTCTCGACCACCTCGGCGGCCTTCTCGCGGCGTTCGGCACGGCCTACGCCCTGGATCTCCAGGCCGTAGGCGACGTTGTCCAGGACACTGCGGTGCGGCAGCAGACCGAAGTGCTGGAAGACCATGGCGGCCCGGTGGCGGCGCAGTTCGCGCAGCCGGCCGGCGTCCATCGCGAGGACGTCCTCACCGTCGAGGGCGACGGACCCGGCCGTGGGCTCGATCAGCCGGGTGAGGCACCGTACGAGGGTGGACTTGCCCGAACCGGACAGGCCCATCACCACGAAGACCTCGCCCTTGCGGACGTCGAAGGAGACGTCGCGGACGGCCGCCGTGCAGCCGGTGCGCTCGCGCAGTTCCGCCGCCGGCAGCGCGGCGTCCCCGGAGCCGGGGACCTTCGCGGCCGCGCCCTTGGGGCCGAAGACCTTCCAGAGGCCCTCGACGGAGAAGACGGGGGCGTCGCCGGCGGAGCCGGCGGAAGCGTCGGGGCTGGTGTTCACCGGGCTCACCGGGTACCGCCTTCCACGGCCAGCAGCTCGGCGGCCTTCTCGCCCACCATCAGCACTGCGATCATCGGGTTCACCGCGGTCATCGTCGGGAAGACGGACGCGTCCGCGATGCGGATGCCGTCGAGGCCGCGCACCCTGAGGTCGGGTCCCACGACGGCGGCCGGGTCCTCGGGGTCGCCCATCCTGCACGTTCCCGCCGGGTGGTAGACGGTGTGGGCGACGGAGCGGGCGTAGGCGCTCAGCGCCTCGTCGTCGGTGATCCCGGGCCCGGGGCAGACCTCCCGCTTCAGCCAGCCGGCCAGCGGCTCGGTCGCCGCTATCTCCCGGGCGAGCTTGATGCCGTCCACCAGGGTGCGGCCGTCGTAGTCCTCCTCGTCCGTGAAGTAACGGAAGTCCAGGGCGGGTTTGACCTCCGGGTCCGCGCTGGTCAGGTAGAGGCGGCCGCGGCTGCGGGGCTTGGGGATGTTGGGGGTCATCGACACCCCGTGCGCGGGCCGTTCGTAGCCGAGGCGCTCCGGGTTGTCGGTGAAGGGCACCTGGTAGAAGTGGAACATCAGGTCGGGGCCCTCGGACCGGGGGTCGCGCCGCACGAACAGCCCGGCGTCGCTGTCCATCGCCGAGTTCTCCGGGATCGGGCCGTCGGTCTCCCATACGATCACCGACTCGGGGTGGTCGAGCAGGTTCTCGCCCACTCCGGGCAGGTCGTGCACCGCGGGGATGCCGAGGACCTCCAGGTCGGCGCGGGGGCCTATGCCGGAGTGCAGCAGCAGGCGCGGGGTGTCGACGGCGCCCGCGCAGACCACCACCTCCCGGCGCGCGGTGATCAGCGACCGTGTCCCGTCCTGCGACCGGACGTGCACCCCCCGCACCCGGGGACCGTCGAGTTCGAGACGGTACGCCCACGTCTCCAGGAGGATGCGGAGGTTGGGGCGGTCGTCCATCACGGGGTGGAGGTAGGCCACCGAGGCGGAGGAGCGCTTGTTGTCCTCCGGGTGGTAGGCGAGGTCGAAGAAGCCGGCTCCCTCGTGGAACGGCTTGCGGTTGAACCCCTCGACGAGCGGGACGCCGAGGGCCGCTCTCGCGGAGTCGACGAAGTCGCGGGCGATGGCGTTGCGGTCCTTCTCGGCCACCGGGACGATGTTGTTGAGGAGCTTGTCGAAGTACGGCTCCATGGCGGCGGCGTGCCAGCCCTCGGCCCCCTCCCTCGCCCACTCGTCCCAGTCCGACGGCAGCGGCTTGAAGGCGATGAGGGTGTTGTGCGAGGAGCAGCCGCCGAGGACGCGGGCGCGGCTGTGCCTGATGTGGGAGTTGCCGCGCGGCTGCTCGGTGGTGGGGTAGTCGTAGTCGAGCTCGCCGCCCAGCAGGCCCATCCAGCGGCGCAGGGTGAGCACGTCGGGCCGGTCGACGTCGCTGGGACCGCCCTCGATCACGGCGACGGTGGTGCCCGGGTCCTCGGTCAGGCGGGACGCGATGACGGAGCCGGCGGTGCCGCCGCCGATGACGACGTAGTCGTACGCGTACTCGTGCTCGTGGTCCCGGCCGGGCGCGGCAGCCGCGGCACCGGGGCGCGTGTTCCTGTCGATGGTGATGGGTTTCCTCCTCCTTCAGCCCGCGAACCAGCGCACGGGGCGCGGAGCGAGGTTCTGGTACACGTGCTTGGTCTCGCGGTATTCGGCCAGGCCCGCCGGGCCCAGCTCGCGACCCGTGCCGGACTTCCCGAAGCCGCCCCACTCCGCCTGCGGCAGGTAGGGGTGGAAGTCGTTGATCCAGACGGTGCCGTGCCGCATCCGGCCCGCGACCCGGCGGGCCCGGCCCTGGTCGGCGGTCCACACCGCGCCGGCGAGTCCGTACTCGGTGTCGTTGGCGAGCGCGACGGCCTCGTCCTCCGTGTGGAAGGTCTCGACCGTCAGCACCGGCCCGAAGACCTCCTCCCGCACCACGCGCATCCCGCGGTGGCAGCCGTCCAGGACGGTCGGCCGGTAGAAGTAGCCGGGCCCGTCCGGGCGGGAGCCGCCGGAGCGCACCACCGCGCCCTCGGCGAGGGCGGAGTCCACGTACTCCTGAGTGCGCGCGAGCTGCGCCGCGGAGACCAGGGGCCCGCATTCGACGCCCGGGTCGGTGCCGCGGCCGAGGCGGATCCGGTCGGCCCGGCGGGCGAGTTCGGAGACGAAGCGCTGGGCGATCCGGTCCTCGACGATGAGCCGGGAGCCGGCGGAACAGACCTGGCCGCTGTGCATGAAAGCGGCGTTGAGGGCCTGGTCGACAGCGGTGTCGAAGCCCTCCTCGGTGGCGCAGGCGTCGGCGAAGACCACGTTCGGGTTCTTGCCGCCGAGTTCGAGGGCGACCTTCTTCACGGAATCGGCCGCCGCGCGCATGACCTTCGTACCGCTGGCGAGGCCGCCCGTGAAGGAGACCAGGTCGACATCGGGGTGGGCGGAGAGGCGGGCGCCGACGGGGTCCCCGGCGCCGGTCACCAGATTGGCGACACCGGCCGGCAGGCCCGCCTCGGCGAGCAGGCGGATGAGCTCCACCGTGGACAGGGGAGTGATCTCGCTCGGCTTGAGGACGAAGGTGTTGCCCGCGGCGAGGGCCGGGGCGATCTTCCAGCTGGCCTGGAGCAGCGGATAGTTCCACGGGGTGATCAGGGCGCAGACACCGACCGGTTCGTGGACGACGACGCTGTGGACGTCGGGGGAGCCGGCGTCGACCACGCGCCCGGCGCTCTCGGCGGCGACCAGGTCCGCGAAGTACCGGAAGGCGTCGCTGACGCAGTCCACGTCCACCCGCCCCTCCTCCAGGGTCTTGCCCGCGTCCCGGCTCTCCAGCAGCGCGATGCGCTCGCGGTCGCGCTGGAGCAGCTCGGCGGTGCGCCGCAGCAGGGCGGCGCGCTCCGCGACCGGCGTCCCGGACCACTCGCCACCGTCGAAAGCGGCCCGGGCGGCGCTGACCGCGGCGTCGGCGTCCGCGGTGCCGCCCTCGGCGGCGAGCGCCAGGACGCTCCCGTCCGCCGGGTCCAGGACCTCACGGGTGGCTCCCGAGAGGGCGGACCGCCAGGTCCCGGCGATGTGGATGGTTCTCGGCTCCGACACGACGCGCTGTACCTCCGCTTCCGGCACCACGGCTCGCCCGCGGTGCATGCTGCTTCGGCGCCCTTGCCCTGCCGCATGCCACACATGCCCCTTCCGTAACGGGAAGTGACGGGAGTCACGCCGCGTAACGTGCTCCGTGACGTGTTCCTTGACGTGTCGTGTGACGTGGGCCACCGCATCCGCGCGGGACGGCGGCACCGGCTGGTCGTGGGCGGGGCCGCCTCGTAGGGTCGGGACATGATCAGCGAGTTCAGTGACCCCTTCCTCCTCGAAGCCGAACGGCACGCCGCCTGGGGCGCGGCCCAGCTCGAAGTCCTGACGGGGTTCCTGCCCGACGGGCCGTGGACCGCCGACCTGCCGTCCTGCCTCTACCGGCAGGGCGGACGGGACCTGCGCGTGGCCGTGCTGGGCACCTACGACATGGACGAGCGGTCCTGGATGTGGGGTTGGTCCAACCCCGGCCTGCGGGGGAGCGAGGTGGTCGCCCTCACCGCGGATATCGAGCGGTACGGCAGGGAGCACGGCATACCCGAACTGACCGCGGAGGTCGTGGACCTGTCCGGCTTCGAAGACCCCCGGCGCGCGGCGGAGATGCTCGCCTTCACCGGAATGGGAGTGACCGGGGCACCCGGCTACATGGGGCTTCCGGCGGGACCGGGTACCCAGGTCTACTTCCTGCCCGACGACCCGCAGGTCCCGCGCGCCGGCCTGGAGCCGGCCGGCCTGCCGCGGACGCTGCTCACCGGCGCCGGCCTCATCGGCCGCTCGGCACCCCACGTGGTCGGCGGCTACTTCGACCACCACGGCGTGCCGCACCGTACGGAGGGCGACCGGATCCTCGCCGACCTGCCGGGCGGCGGCGCGGTCGGGGTCCGCTTCGACCCGCTCGGCCGGATCGCGGGCGTGGAGGTCAAGGTCCTCCCCTGAACGCCGGGCGGCCCGGTGGCCGACAGGCGCGGACCCGGTCACCGGCCGGGACCGACCGCCGACCGTCAGGCATGCCCGCCGCCGGGACGGGTACGACCCCTCACGGACGGACGGGCCGCGAAGGGCGGCCGGGTGAGAGGGTGTCGGAAGTGATTCGAAAGTTGCAGGCGATCGCGCTGGACTGCGCCGATCCGGTCCGGCTCGCGGAGTTCTACGCGGGTCTGCTCGGCGGCCGCGTGGTCCCGGACCCGGACGACCCCGACTGGGTCGAGGTGCACGGCTTCGAGGGAACGCCGCTGGCCTGCCAGCGGGTGGACGGCTACCAGCCGCCCGAATGGCCCGGCCAGCGGCACCCGCAGCAGATCCACCTGGACTTCGACGTCGACGACCTCGACGGGGAGGAGAAGCGGGCGCTGGCCCTCGGCGCGACCGTGCTGGAGCGGACGGACCAACTCCGGGCGGAGGCCAACTGGCGGGTCTACGCGGACCCGGCCGGCCATCCGTTCTGCCTCTGTCTCCACTGACCGCCGGCGACCGCGGGACGTTCTGACCCGTCAGCGCGCGAGGGTGGCGCCCCGTCCCGGGGCGCCACCCTCGTCCGTCCCACCGCCCTCGGCACGCCGCCGAGGCCGATGGTCCGGCCGACGGCGTCGGGTCCGGGGCCCGGCCCGCTCGGTTCAGGCCGGTTCGGGTCGGCTCAGCTCGGCCCGGGCCTGCTGGGCGGAGGCCTCCAGCCTGTTCCAGTACCCCTCGTACCAGGCTTCGTCGCCGCCCCCCATGTTGCTGTTGGCCTCGCGCATGCCGACGTTGCCGTCGATCAGCTCGCGGACGATGTCGGCGTGGCCGGCGTGCCGGTGCGTCTCGGCCGTCACGTGCAGCATGATCCGCTGAAGGGTGACTTCGCCCGCCTCCCCCCACCACGCGACGTGGCCCGTCGCGTCGAGCGGCAGCTCCTCGATCGTCGCGTCCGCGTGCGCCCAGGCACGGCGGTAGAGGCCGAGGATGTCCTCGCGCGACTCGTCGGACGTCGCCCACATGTCGGCGTTGGGCTCGGCGTCCTCCTCGTCCCAGGGGAGGTATTCGCCGTGCGGGCGGGCGAAGGTCGGACCGAAGTACCCGAACTCGACGCCGGCGAGGTGCTTGACGAGACCGAGGAGATTGGTGCCGGTCCGTGTCAGAGGACGGCGGACGTCGTACTCGGAGAGTCCGTCCAGCTTCCAGACGACGGCTTCGCGGGCCGACCTGAGGTAGCGGTGCAGGTCGTCCTTGGGGTCATTGGGCTTCATGGGACCGAGTCTCGCACCGCCCGCCGACCGGGCCGCAAGCCGTTTACCTCGTCAGCGGGCAGGTCCCCAGTGACGTTTCTGTGGTGAACGCGATGGGCCATCGGGGTGAGCAAAGCCTT
Source organism: Streptomyces sp. NPDC029122 (assembly GCF_055569445.1). Lineage (NCBI taxonomy): Bacteria > Bacillati > Actinomycetota > Actinomycetes > Kitasatosporales > Streptomycetaceae > Streptomyces > Streptomyces sp. NPDC029122. The sequence continues at coordinate 23,253 of NZ_JBVHWK010000040.1, forward strand.
GGTATGCGTAGAACCGGGAGATGGTCAGGAAATGATCAGCTTTGGGTAAAGCGGTGTCATCTCGGGGGCACCACCCAGCCCATTGCCTACCACCTCAAGGAGCTGACGATGAGTTACGGGAACAAGCTGCGCGCCCGGATCGCCGAACCGGGCACCACCCCCCTGATCGGCGTCTACGACATGTACTCCGCCTCGGTCACCGCCGACCACTACGACGGCATGTTCGTCTCCGGCTTCGGTTTCGCCGCCTCCCACTACGGCCTGCCCGACATCGGGTTCATCGCCTGGCCCGACATGATGGCCTTCGTCCAGCGGCTGCGCGGTGCCTTCCCCCAGCACCACCTGCTCGTCGACATCGACGACGGCTACACCGACGTCGAGGTCGCCTGCCACGTGGTGGAAGGGCTGGAACGCATCGGTGCCTCCGGAGTGATCCTGGAGGACCAGAAGCGCCCGCGCAGGTGCGGGCACGCGGACGGCAAGCAGGTCCTGCCGCTCACCGAGTACCTGGAGAAACTGCGAGCCGTTCTCGAGACCCGGAAGGACATGGTCGTCGTCGCCCGCACGGACGCCACCGAGGAGAGCGACATCCTCCACCGCGCCGAGGCCCTGGCCGCCACGGACGCCGACGTCGTCCTGGTCGACGGGGTACGCAGCGTCGAGTGGATCCGCAGGATCCGCGAGGTGGTCGGCTCCAAGCCGCTGCTGTTCAACCAGATCGCGGGCGGCAAGTCCCCCAGGCTCTCCCTCAGCGAACTGACCGACCTCGGCATCGACGTGGCCATCTACAGCACCCCCTGCCTCTTCGCCGCGCACCAGGCGATGGACGCCGCGCTGACGGAACTGCGGCTCGCCGACGGGCGACTGCCCGCCGCGGGAGAATCCGCCGCGATCGGCGTCCCCGAATCCACGAGGCTCCTGGCCAAGAACATCAGCCGGCACCAGCCGGTACCGGCCGCACGCGAGAGCGCCCACGCGTGAACGGCGCACGCGTACGGGCCGCCGCCTACCTGGCCGTGACCATGGCCTGGGGCAGCACCACACCCGCCGCCGCGGGCGGGAGCCTGATCACCGTCATCGACAACTCCCACGCCGACTCCGTCGTCGAGGTCGACCGGGCCGCCAACATCCAGAGCGGGAGCGGCAGCGCCGGAAGCGACCAGGAGGGCAGTGCCGTCGACGTCATCGGCGCCCTCCTTCCCCGGCCGCGCTCCGGCGAGCACAACGCCTGAGGGCCGTCCGCAGCGGGCCGTCCGGCAAGGCCCGCTGCGGACGCACCCGGCGCCACGAGACCCGGCGCCCCGGAGCGGACCGGTACGGCTGGACGAGCCCGCCGGTCAGCGCGAGGCCGGGCGCATCACGGCGCGGTAGGCGGAAGGGGTGATGCCGTAGTGCGCGGTGAAGGCCTTGCGCAGGGCTTCCGGGGTGCCCAGGCCGCAGCGCGCGGCCACGGAAGCGACGGGCAGGGTCGTCGAGGCGAGGAGCTGCGCGGCGGTCTCGACACGGACCATGCGTACGTAGCGGCCCGGGGACCGGCCGAGGTGCTGGGTGAACAGCCGCCCGAGGTGCCGCGCCGTCATGCCCGCGCGCGCCGCGAGGGCTTCCGTACCGAGATCCCCGGCCGGATGGGCGGCGATGTGCTCGACCAGCGCCCGGACCGTGTCGTCGCGCGGTGCCGGCGCCGCGGTGAAGAGGCTCATCTGTGCCTGGTTGCCCGGCCGTTGCAAGTAGACGACCAGATGGCGGGCCACCTGCCGGGCCAGCTCGGCGCCGTGGTCCTCCTCGATGAAGGCCAGGGTCAGGTCCAGCGCGCTGGTGATGCCGGCCGCCGTGTACACGTTCCCGTCCCGGATCCACAGCGGCGCCGGGTCGACCGAGACCTCCGGGTGCCGGGCGGCCAGGTGGGGCGCGAACCGCCAGTGCGTGGTGGCCCGCCTGCCCGCCAGGATCCCGGCGGCCGCCAGGATGCCCGCGCCCGTGCACACCGACGCCACCCGGCGGCATTCCCGGGCCAGCCTCCTGACGTGGCCCACGAGCCGGGGATCGGCAGCGGCTCGCTCGACCCCCCTGCCACCGGAGACGATCAGCGTGTCGAGCGGCCCCTTCGTACGCTCCAGCGCCGCGTCGCTGCCGAGCGCGAGACCGGTACCGCACCGGACGGGGCCACCGCCCGGTGCGACCACCCGTACCGCGTAGGGCGTCCCCGGAGCACCGAGTTCGTTGGCCATCGCCAGGCCGGTCGTCACACACGCGATGTCGAGCAGCTCAGCCGCCTCGTACGCGACCACGACGACCGCACGCTCCCCCATGGGCGCGACCTTATGCCAGACGGACGCGCACCCCAACAGAACGGACCCCGACGGCTCCCACGCGCCCCCTGATCCGGTGCCGGCCCGGAGAGTGGGTCCCATGACGCTCAGTTCACTCGTACACCGATGGCCCACCGTGCTGGCGCTCGCCCTGGTGGTGGTCACCTTCGTGGACGGTCTTCCGCCGACCGGCTTCCTGGCGGCGCTCCTGGTGGTCATGCCCCTGTGCTACCTGGCGTTCGGCGCGGCCCGTCACGAGCTCCGCAGCCGCCGGACACTGGGCGTCCAGCTGGCCGGCCTGGCGGGCTTCGGCGCCCTGGCCCTCGTGGTCCTGGCCGTTGCCGACCGGTACGCCCTGTGGGTCCTGGCCGCCGGCTGGTTCGCGCACGCGGCCTGGGACCTCGCCCACCACCGCTCGGGGGCCGTGGTACCGCGAGCCTGGTCGGAGTGGTGCGGTGTCGTCGACGCGGCGGGCGCGACGGCGATCGTGGTGCTGGCACTGGCAGCCCCCTGACGGCCGGCCGCCCTCACCACCGGCGGTCGGCCGTACCGGCAGACCTACACTGAGCCGCGGGGACGGCGGGGGAGCACGGTGGTGGGCGCGGGCGAGGGCACGAGCGGTTCGACGGACGGCGCATCGGCCCTGATGGCCGCCGTGCGGTCCGCGGACGCCACCCTCGTCGAGCGCCTTCTCCGGGAGGACGGCCAACCCGGTGCGGGGGACGCCGCGTTCGGCCTGGCGGTCCGGACGCGCGCCGGCGCCATCGCCCTCCTGCTGCTCCGGTACGGTGCGGATCCCGGCCGGTGCGGTCCGGACGAGCTGCTGCCGCTGCGCGAGGCCGTCGATTCCGGCTCACCGGCGCTGGTCGAGGCGCTCCTGAACCCGAGGGTCCTCGGCCGGTACAGCCGCTCGGAGCTCCTGGAGATGCGCGATCGCGCGCGCCACTGGCAGGAGGCGGGCGCCGAGAGCGAGCTGCGGCGCCGTACGGGCTCCCGCGACGCCGTCGCCCGTACCCGGATCCAGGACGACGAGTACTACGGCGTCGACGAGCTCACCCTCGGCCGGATGACCGTACGCGACGGGCACGGGGCGATACTGACGGACCTGGAGGAGCTGCTCGGCGTCCGCACGCCGTTCGAGGAGCTGATGCGGCGCGCGTCGGTCCACGGCCGGGACCACAGCGCGTGGGGCAGGGCCACCATCCTGCTGGCCCACCGGCGCGACGGGGAGACCTGGACGTCGGCCGAGGCCCTGCGCACGCATCCGGACCCCGCCCACCGGTTGTTCGGCGCCGAGGTGCTCCGGCTGACACACCTCTTCGACGACAGCGGCGAGGACGCGTTCGCGGGCCCCGCTCTGGACGTCCTCACCGACTGGTCGGCCCGGGAGACGGACCTGGACGTCCTCACCGAGGTGCTCAAGGCGCTCGGGGAGCACAGCGATCCGCGGGCCGACGCGGTCCTCCTCGCCCACGCCGGCCATCGCGACGCCGGCGTACGGCGCGAGGTGGCGAACGGGTTCGGCACAGGGACCGAGCCGCCCGGCTTCTCCGACGAAGTCCGTGAGGCACTGCTGGTGCTGATGACGGACCCGGACGCGCAGGTACGCCGGGGCGCGTCCCTCACGGCCGGCCGGGGCAGGGGCCGCGATCCCGTCCTGGCCGATGCCATGGCCGCTCTGCTGGACGACGCGGACCGCCGGGTCCGGGTCGCCGCTGTGTACGGCCTGGCCCTGCACGAGGACGAACGGTGCGTGGCAGCGGCCCGCCGCCTGGGCCCGCCGCGGCCCGGTCCCGGCGTTCTCGACGAGGAGCACTGCCTCGACGCGGCCCGGCGCTACGAGTGGCGCCGCGACGGCCGATGACGTTCCCGCGGTGTGCGGCGCGGGAACGTCCCGGCTGTCGCCGACGGCCATGGCACGGGCCGGGCCCTGGGGTTCAGGACGGTTCCGCGCCGCCCCGGTCGGATTCACTGCGCAGGACGCAGAACTCGTTGCCTTCGGGATCCGCGAGAACGGCCCACCCCGAGCCGTCGGGGTTGCGGCGGTCGTCGACCAGGGTCGCACCCAGACCCAGCAGCCGTCCGACCTCCTCCTCCCGCGAGGTCTCCGGACGCAGGCACAGGTGGAGCCTGTTCTTGGCGCTCTTCGGCTCGGGCACCTGATTGAAGTACAGCACCGGTCCCGCCGGCAGCATCACCTGCGTCTCCCTGTCTCCCGGCTTGTCCTCGGGATGCAACGGGTGGCCGGTCACCCCGCTCCAGAACCGGGCCAGCTCATAGGCATCCGCACAGTCGATCGCCACGTTCTGCAACACCGAAACCATGACGATGATCATGCCTGAGCGGGCTCCCGCCGGCCACCGGCGTGCCCCGCGGCATCAGCTCCGGAACAGCTGGAACCGCTCCTCGCCCACGCGGGCGCGCGCCCGCGCGTTGGTCACGCCGAGCCCGGGCCGGGGCGCGATGCCGAGCACACCGACCTTGCCGAGGTGCTCGTTCACCTGCACGCTGCGCGCCGCCTCCCCGGCGTCGTCCAGGGCGTAGGTGGCGGACAGGGCCGGCAGGACCTTGCCCATCCCGATGAGCCGGTTGGTCTCCCACTGCTCGTCCAGGTTGGCGCCGTGACTGCCGATGATGTTCTTCAGCTTCATCCACAGGTAGCGGTTGTCGTACTCGTGGTCGTAGCCGGTGCTGGACCCGCAGGTGACCACGGTGCCGCCGCGGCGCGCCAGGAAGACGGAGGCGGCGAAGGTCGCCTTGCCGACGTGCTCGAAGACGATGTGCGGATCCTCGCCGACCGCGTCGCGGATCGCCTTGCCCAGCTTCTTCCATCCCTCCGGCCGCTGGAGCATCGAGCGGTCGCCCTGCTCGATCGCGGAGCGGTCGATGACCGCCTCGCAGCCGAGCTTGCGCAGGACCTCCGCCTTCTCCGCGGAGCTGACGACACCGACGGGGATGCCGCCGCCGTTGCGCACCAACTGCACGGCGTACGCGCCCAGTCCACCGGTCGCGCCCCAGATCAGGACCACGTCGCCCTGCTTCATGCGGGCACCGCGGTCGCTGACGAGCATCCGGTACGCCGTGCCCGCGCACAGCGGGTTGGAGGCGGCCTCCTCCCAGGTGAGCAGCGCGGGCTTGGGGAGCAGCTGGCTGGCCCGTACGACGGTGTACTCCGCCATGCCCCCGAAGTTGGTCTCGAACCCCCAGGCGCGCTGGTCCTCGCCGAGCATGCCGTCGCGGTGGGTGGCCGGGGACCTGGCACAGGTCTCGCCGTACCTGACCGAGCACATCCGGCGCTTCGGTGATTACTCCACCCGCGAGCTCGGCGACGAGCCCGACGCGTACGACCCGCGCCTGGACGTCGGCTTCACCCCTCTGCGCGGCTTCGAGCCAGCGACCGAGGGTTTCTCGCAGGTCGCGTGAGCCCATGTCCCGAGTCGGTGGCCGTCACATCACCGCTCCACCTGGTCGGGCGTGATCTTCACGTCTCCGTGGGCTCCTGATCGTTGTGTTCTTGCTCCTGCGCCCAGGCGATCGCCCATTCGTCGAGCGGACGAAGGGCATCACGGAGTGCTGTCCCCAGCCGAGTGAGCTCGTAGCCATCGGCCGAGGGCGCGATGATCCCGCTCGATGCGAGTTCGCGGAGCCGCTGGTAGAGGACGCTGGATGACAGCCCTTCGCACCGTGCCAGCAGCGCGCGGGCGCCGAGCGGACCCGCACGCAGTTCCCAGAGGATTCGCAGCGCCCACCGACGGCCGAACAGGTCCATCGCGGCCATGAGGGGACGGCCGGTAGTCGATCCACGAACCGGTGTTCCTGGGCGGGGTGTCGGCATGACCCTCCTTGTGTTTCGTTATTCGAAACACTAGCATCCACCCAGCGTTTCTGATTTCGAAACAAACTCGGCGGGAGAGCCGATGTCGCAGACAGCCATGCTGGAACCGCCGTGCACCGACCAGGCCGGCGCACTGCTCGCGCGCATGACACCGCGGTGCTGGGCGGCATCGGCGCCATGGCGATCATGACGCCGACAAGCCTCGCTCTCGCCCGCAGACGCTCGTCCGAGACCAACCCGTAAGTCGGACGCACTCATCCCAACACTGGAGGTTCCATGCCCAAGGGCTACTGGGTCAGCGTCTACCGCACCATTTCAGACCCTGAGAAGTTGGCTGCTTACAACGAGCTGGCTCGCCTGGCCGTCGAGCCCTGGGGCGGCCGGACCATCGTCCGTGGCGGTCGGGTCGTGGCGCATGACGCCGGAATCGCCGAGCGCACCGTCCTGGTCGAGTTCGACAGCTTCGAGCAGGCCGTCGCGGCGCGCGAGAGTGCGGCCTACCAGGAGGCGCTGGTCGCCCTCTCCGACGGCGTCGAGCGCGACTTCCGCATCGTCGAAGGCATCGACTGACCGATGTCCTGGCCGGATGTCACGGTAGTTGACGCGTGCGTGCGGCGCGACGGCCGGGGCGGTAGCCCCACGTCCGTCACCGACGACGACCCGGCGGCGACGGACGCGGACCGGCGTGCGGTCGCTGCTGCGGCCGGCACCTCGCACGCGGCGTTCCTCGTCCCGGGGCGGACGTCGGACGGTGGCTGGCCGGTTCGGTTCTTCACGGCCATCGCCGAACTGTCCGGCTGCGGCCACGGCACCGTTGCCACGCAGGCCGTCCGGTTGACCCGCACCGCGCTGTGCGAGCTGAACGACCGCCAGCACACCGGCGGGCGCACGTTCGACACCGCCGCGATCCGCCGCCCCGCCGGCATCGAGGTGTGGTTCGACCAGGGCCGGGTCGCGCTGCGTCACCCGGCACCGGACGAGCGCGCCGCGATCGTCGCCGCGCTCGCGCTCACCGCGGACGACCTGCATCCGACCGACGCGCCACGCATCGCCGCGCCCGGCGCACCACGCATGCTGGTACCGGTCCACGACCGGTCGGCGCTGCTCCGAGTCCGCCCATACCTCGGCAGGCTGACAGCGGCGTGCCGGCGGCACGGGCTCCTCGGCTGCTTCGTGTACGTACCGCCGGGGCGTCCCGACCATCCTGGCGCAGCGCAAGGCCCGCCGCGAGTACGAGAGCCGCGTGCACACCCTCGTGGCTGACCAGCGGCGCTGAGCAGCCAGCGGGCCAACACCGGCCGCCCCGCTCACGCCGGAACTGGTGTCCACCCTCACCGAACCCTTCCGGCGCGGAACGGAACGCGTACGCACGGACGAGCACGCCGGCGTCGGCCTCGGCGCCCGGCTCCCGGGCACGCCGTAACCGGCCGAGGGGGGCGTCGCGAGGCCGTTAAGGGACTGTTGGCGGCTGCTGAGGGGCGGTGCCGCCAACAGGGCCGTGCGGTCGGCCGCGAGGAGCGTCAGGGCGCGACCGGCTCCGGTGCCGGTTCGAGGGCCGAGATCTCGGCGAGGGACAGGCTCATTCCCTCGTGCAGGAAGCGGACGATCGTCCAGTGCGGCAGGATCCCCTCGTCCATGGGGCCGAACTCCGCGCAGTACAGCGGGATCCAGCGCAGTGCTTCCTCCACGGCCTGCTCGCGCCCGGGCTCGGCCTGGTACTCCTCGTACCCGATGCTGCGGTGGTGGATGAAGAAGCCCCCCGGAAGCCGTTCCTCGCAGAGCGTGCGGTACTCGCGGGTCTGGAGGATGAGGTAGTGCCAGATCTCGTCGATGTCCTGCTCGACCGGGAGGAACAGTCCGCCGAGCCGGTCCGGGTGGGCGGAGACGAGGTACAGGTAGCGCAGGCATTCCAGCACCTGCCGTTCGGCGTACGGCCGCGCGACGCCGGTGCGGCGTTCGGCGTAGCGCACCGCCTCCTCGTGCAGCGGCTCGCCGAGCAGCGCGCGCAGGGTTTCGGGCGTCACACGGGGGCTCATGCGGTTTCTCCTCGGGGGTCCGCGTCCGGCAGGTCCGGGTCGGCGGCGGGCGCCAGCCAGGCGTACTTGCCGGACGCGCCGATCGGCAGGTGGGTGGTGTGCCCCGTGGTGCAGGGGCGTCCGGTGAGGGCGGTGAGTTCGGCGGCGAGCGCGGCGGCCGGTCCGGCGGCCAGCGGGTGCCCGTCGAAGGTGGTGTAGCGCAGCCGGGCCGGGGAGCCGGGGCTGCCACCGTCCGCTTCGAGGCTGTAGAGGAAGATCTCCGGTGCGGTGGCGGCCACGCGGTCGTCCAGGTCGGCCTGGGCGACGGGGCCGTGGGGGGTCTCCAGCAGTTCCTTCTCGCGTCCGCAGAAGGCGACCACCTTCTCGGGGTCGGTACTGCCGTCCGAGGTGCGGACGCAGTCGCCGGAGCGGTAGCGCACCAGCGGCATGTACGGGTTGCGGATGCTGGTGACGATCAGGCTCTGGATCCCGCTGCCGGGGGCCACCGGGACGAGCTCGATGCCCATCCGGTCCAGATAGGGGTGGTAGCGGCCGTGCCGGTCGCTGTAGTAGAGGTAGCCCAGCTCGGTGCTGCCGAAGAGGTCGATCACCGGTATGCCGAACCGCTGCGTGAGGTACCGGCGGACATTGGCCGGGGTGTATTCGTACGCGGTGACGATGCTGGCCGGCTGCGGGAATGCCTCCGGGTTCCACAGGCCGAACGCCGAGGCGCGGTGCACCAGGTGGGCGAGGTGGTATCCGGAGCAGTCCAGGTGGTAGGCGCCGTCCGGATGCGCGGAACAGACCTCGCGTATCTCGGCCAGTATTCGCTCGACATCGGCCCGGTCCCACTGCGCGGGGTCCAGACGGGTGTTGAGGTACAGGGTGCGCTCGTCGAGCCTGCGGTCCTCCAGGGTCGGCAGGGCGGCCGGCTCGGTGCCGTTGCGGCGGGCGTTGACGCGCGCCACGTGCTCGGTGGCGAGCACGGTGGTCAGCGAGACCCGCTGGCAGCCGCTCTCCCAGGTCTTCGCCAGGTCCGGGTGCTCGCTCCACAGCCGGTAGTAGGAACGCAGCAGGAAGTACGGGGGCCGGATGAGCTGCATCCGGGCGTGGTGGGTGCCGGTCGACCAGACGTACTCGGCCTCACCGGCCTCGAGGGCGGCGGCCAGGCGCGGGGTCATCCAGTTGTCCGGGAAGCCCCGGGCGATCTCCGGCTTCTCCAGGATGGGGAAGGCGCCCTGGTCGAGAGCGGGGCGGTAGACCGGGATGTCCCGGACGCAGTCGATGACGTCGGAGACCGGGAGTCCCTCCGAGTGCGGGATGCCGGTCGGGTTGGTTGTGCCGTCCATGGCCACTTTCGGTTGTGGGGCGTGCGGGGCAGGTCCCCCAGGGTGTGCGGCCCGCCGGGCCGGGGCGGGCGGAGAGGGTGTCACCGCCCTCCACCCCGGCCCGACGGACCGTCACCTCTGGCTGACCGGCTTGGTCGGATGCGTTAGGAGATGCAGCCGCTCTTGCCGGTCACGCTGATGCAGCCGGCCTTGGGAGAGGCGCTGATGCACCCGTCCTTCGCGCCCTGCACGGAGTTGGCCTCGACCCAGCGGCGCCAGACGTCGTCCTGGGTCATCTTGCGGATGAGCTGCTCCATGGGAGTACCTCCAGAGATAGTGGAAAAAAGCGGCATCCAGTGTTTTGCGCCGCCGTACGAAATTAAAAAACACGGCAAGGAATGGTCAACGAAAAACCAAGAGTTGGCGTGTATCCGGCAGAAGGAGGCCGAAACAGATGGCTACTCCTGTGGCGGATGATGCGGCTGGGGTTCGTAGCGGGCGGCGGGGATGAGGCCCGCGGCCCACGACGTGCCCCCCGTCGCGAGGAACGGGGAGCGACTGGTCCTGTGCGCCGAGGGCCGGGCCGTACGGAACGGCACCGGCCCGGAAGTGACCGTTCGTCAGATTCGCGCCAGTTCCCCGATGGTGGCTCCGCGCTGCTGGGCCCAGTTCTCCAGAGTGGTGCGGCAGGCGTGGTCGAGGTGACGCAGCTCGGAGAGGTCGAGTTCCACGGGGTGGCCCGCCGGGAGAGCTTCGAGCGTTTCGAGCATGTGCGGCAGGCGCAGGAAGGTGGCGGAGCCGGTCAGGGTGACCAGGAACCGGCCGTCGGTCGTCTCGTGGACGTCGAGGCGGACGTGAGAGGTCTCCCAGGCGCTCTTGACCACCGCGAGGGCGATGCCGAGGAGGACGCCTTCGAACATGCTGGTGGTGATGATGGCGATGGCGGTGACGGCCAGGACGAGGACTTCGCCCCGGTGCGAGCGCCACAGGGGCAGCAGGTCCTTGACGGGGATGAGCTTGCATCCCGCGTGGACGAGGACCCCGGCGAGCGCGGCCAGCGGGATGATGCCGATCGCGGCCGGAAGGAGGGCGGCGAAGAGCACCAGCCACAGCCCGTGCAGGACGCGGGAGAGCTTCGTCTTGGCTCCGGCCTGGACGTTGGCGGCGCTGCGGACGATGACGGCGGTCAGGGGCAGGGCGCCGAGTATGCCGCAGATGGCGTTGCCCACGCCCTGCGCCATCAGTTCCTTGTCGAAGTCGGTCCGCGGGCCGTCGTGCATGCGGTCGACGGCGGCGGCGCTGAAGAGGCTCTCGGCCGACGCGATCAGGGTGAAGGCGATGACCGTGCCGATGGCGGCGAGGCTGCCCAGTGCGGCGAAGTCGGACATCCCCGGCGGCTGGATGGCGGAGAGCAGTCCTTGTACCTCGACGCGGGGGACCGACCAGCCGGCCGCAGCGGTGACGGCCGTGGCCAAGGCGACCGCGACCAGCGGCGCGGGAACCGTCCGTGCCTTGGCCGGGAGCTTCGGCCACAGGACGAGGACGGCGATGGTGCCCGCCCCGATGGCGAACGCGGTCAGGGCGTGGCTGGAGGTGACGATCTCGGCGACCAGGCGCGGCAGACCCAGGATCTTGTCGAGTCCGGAGCGGGGCTGCTTGACGTCGGCCATGGTGTAGAGCTGCCCGAAGATCAGGACCAGCCCGATTCCGGCGAGCATTCCCTGGACGACCGAGACCGTGATGGCACGGAAGAATCGGCCGAACCGCAGTGCGCCCAGCGCGAGTTGGGCCAGACCGGCGATCAGGACGATGGCGCCCAGGGTGGCGAGGCCGAACTCCTGGACGGCCTCGAAGACCAGTACGGTCAGGCCGGCGGCCGGGCCGCTGACCTGAAGGGAACTGCCGGGCAGGAGGCCGACGACCAGGCCGCCGACGATGCCGGTGATCAGGCCGAGTTCTGCGGGTACTCCGGAGGCGACGGCTACTCCCACGCACAAGGGGAGGGCCACCAGGAAGACGACGAGGGACGCTAAGGCGTCACGCCGCAGATGGGCGGGCTTTTTGAGGGTGAGGGTCATCAGCGGGATTCCTTGCGAGGCCGTGGCGGAAGGGGAGGGTTGCTGGGTGGCCCGTGGGGCGGGCGGATGGGGGTCACAGCGGCCGGAAGGAGTCGTCGTCCGGCCCGTACTCCTTGACGGCTCCGGTGTGGACCTCGTAGTACCAGGCGTGCACCGCCAAGGTTCCGGCCTCGATCCGTTCCGCGATGCACGGGTGGGTGTACAGCCGTTCCAGCTGTGCGACCGCGTGACGCTGAACGGCCTCGGCGAGGTCGGGGGAGAGGGGCATCACCGTCTCGGGCTGGACGGCGGAGTGCTGCAACCACCCTCGCACGGCGGGCAGTTCGGAGAGATCGCCCCCACTCACCAGGGCGTTGACCGCCCCGCAGTGGGAGTGCCCGCACACGATGATGTCGCGGACACCCAGCACCCGTACCGCGTACTCGATGGTGGCCGTCTCGGCGGCGGGGCGGTGACTGCTGTACTCGGGCACGATGTTGCCCGCCGTGCGGAGCTCGAACAGCTCACCCGGACGGGCGCCGGTGATCAGGGAGGGGATCACGCGGGAGTCGGAGCAGGTGATGAACAAGACCTCGGGGCTCTGCCCGGCCTCGAGGGCGTTGAACTCCTCGGCGCGCTCCGCCACATGCGTCGAGAAGGATCGTGCGTTGTCAACCAGGGACTTCATGGTGGCCTTTCTCCTGCGCCCATTACCACGAGGGTCTGCGGGCGCGGTGTGTTCAGGTCATCAGTCGATGGGTATGCGGACGCGCCCGAAGGGGCGCGCCGCCGGCTTGTGCGTCATCGTCGACGCGATGAGGTGTTCGAGACGGGAAGAAGCTCTCGCCTACCGTGCGGAAGGGCTTTCCGCCGCCTGAAGGCAGGAGCGGGAACGTCTGCGCTCGGGGAGCGGCCATGCCGACCCGTGGCCGGAATCGTATGGACTCCGCCGCTGCTGCATCAGTACCTCTCCTCCCTCGGTAAGACAGTCATGGCCTGTAGCACACCAGCCCATGATTAGGAGCGTCAGCTAGTCTGCTTGACTGCCGCACGAACACCTCTTTGCCTGAAGATTACCTCACCGTCGAGGGTCAAGTCATGGCCAAAATATGGCCAAGTGACGGTCCCTGTGCGGAAAATGGCGCATTTCCCACGGTGGCGCACTCGGGCGTACTCCTGGTGGAGGACGAGTGGAGAGTGCGCCCCCCAGAAGAGGGGCGAACGGCGGGAACAGGAATACGAGGGCTGGCCATCGGGCCGTGGGGTACGGTCACTTCCCGTGACGCCTGGAGTGCACCCGGATGACGCTCCCGTGCACTACGTCTTCGCCGGCCCCCACGCTCGACGACCGTACTCGCCCCGTCACGGCGCAGGGCCGCGCCGGGCGCGGGGAGATGGAGAACCCGATGGACACCACCACCGCCCCTTCCTCCGCCCACCCCATCGACGCGGTCGTCGTCGGGGCGGGCCTCTCCGGCCTCTTCCAGCTGCACCGGCTGCGTCAACTCGGCCTGACAGCCGTGGTCTTCGAAGCGGGCGACGACATCGGCGGAACCTGGTACTGGAACCAGTACCCCGGCGCCCGCTGCGACGTCGAAAGCATGTCGTACTCCTACTCCTTCTCCCCGGAACTGGACCAGGAGTGGGAGTGGAGCGAGCGCTACGCGTCCCAGCCGGAGATCCTGCGCTACATCCACCACGTCGCCGACCGCTTCGACCTGCGCGGACACATCAGCCTGCGCACCCGCGTCACGCGCGCCGCGTACGACGAGGACCGTCACGTCTGGCAGGTCTCCACGGACACCGGACGCACCGTCTCCGCCCGTTTCCTCGTACTGGCCTCGGGCTGCATGTCCGTCCCCAACGACCCGGGGATCCCCGGAGCGGATACCTTCGCGGGTGCCATCCACCACACGGCCCGCTGGCCGCACGAGGAAGTGTCCTTCGCCGGCAAGAGGGTCGCCGTCATAGGAACCGGATGCTCCGGTGTCCAGGCCATCCCGGTCATCGCCGAGGAAGCGGCCGCCCTCACCGTCTTCCAGCGCACCCCGGCCTACGTACTGCCGGCCCACAACCGCCCGCTGCACAGCGCGGAAGTCACCGAACTCAAGGCCCGGTACCCGGAGTTCCGCCAGGCCCAGCGACTGTCCCGGGGCGGGACCGTCTTCGAGCCGCCGACCGGGTCGGCCCTGGAGGCCGACGAGGCGGAGCGCACCGCCGCCTACGAGGCCGCCTGGAGCTCGGGCCTGCTCAGCGGGCTGCTCCGCACGTACACCGACATCCTGACCGACGAGAAGGCCAACGAGACCGTGGCCGAGTTCGTCCGGTCCAAGATCCGGTCGATCGTCACCGACCCGGCGACGGCCGAACTGCTCTCCCCGCGCTTCCCGTTCGCAACCAAACGCCCCTGCCTGGGCACCGGCTACTACGCCACCTACAACCAGCCGCACGTGAGGCTGGTGGACCTGCGCACCGACCCGATCGAAACGATCACGCCGCAGGGCATCCTGACCTCGGACGGGGAACACGCCTTCGACGTCATCGTCTTCGCGACCGGCTTCGACGCCTTGACCGGCTCTCAACTCGCCATCGACATCGTGGGCAAGTCCGGGGTGACGCTCCGGGAGAAGTGGGCGGCCGGCCCGCGGAACCATCTGGGGCTGATGTCGGCCGGCTTCCCCAACCTCTTCACCGTCCTCGGCCCCCTCAGCCCGTCCGTGCTCTCCAACATCGCGGTGTCCCTGGAGCAGCAGGTGGAGTGGATCACCGACTGCATCGCCCATCTGCGGAAGCACGGCCTCACGGAGATCGACGCCACTCCGGAGGCCGAAGCGGCCTGGGGCACGCACGTGGCGGAGATCGCCGCCAGGACGCTCTACCCGGCCGTGGCCTCCTGGTACACGGGAGCGAACATACCGGGCAAGCCGCGGGTGTTCCTGGCGTACGCGGGCGGGCTGGACCGGTACCGGGCGGAATGCGACGCCGCCGCCCGGAACGGATACACCGGCTTCGTCCTCTCCACCACCGAGTCCTCGGCCGGACCCGTCCCGGTCCACGGCGGGCCGGGTCCCGCATCGCCCACCGGGTGACGCCGCGGCGACGGTGCGCTCCGGGCGACGCCGGCCGGCCCGGCCCGGAGCCGCACCGCCCCCCCCGTGACCGGCGGCGGTACCCGGCCGCGAACGGCGTGTGAATAGGGTGACCCCATGTCTGTCACACTCAGCTCCGCAAGAGCCGCCGCCGCCCTCCGCACGACGGCCCGGGTCTCCGCCGAGTCGCTGGTGGTCCTGGTCATGGTGGCGGTGACCCTGTGGGTCCTGGGCCGCATGTGGTCGGTGGTCTGGCCGCTCATAGTCGCTCTCTTCCTCACCACCCTCACCTGGCCCCTGGCCGCGTTCCTCCGCCGGCGCGGGTGGCCTCCGGCTCTGGCCGCCTCCGTGGTGACCGTGCTGTTCCTCCTGGTGGCCGCCGGCATCGGGGCGCTGATCGCCGTACCCGTGGCGTCCCAGTCCGGCGAACTGGTCGAAGGCGTCTCCGAGGGCATCCGACAGCTGCGCGAGTGGGCGGCCGGACCGCCGCTGAACATCGGCAACGACCAGATCACCGGCGCCGTCGACGCCGCGGTGGCCCGCCTCCAGAACAGCGTCGGCAGTGCGGTCTCCACCGTCGTCACGGGAGTGAGCACCGTCTTCAACGGCCTGGTCACGGCCATCCTGGCGGTCTTCCTGATGTTCTTCTTCCTCAAGGACGGCCCCCGCTTCCTGCCGTGGCTCACCCGCCAGCTCCCCGGCCGGCTGGCCACCGACATTCCGGTGGTGGCCGAGCGCGGCTGGCTGACCCTGGGTTCGTTCGTCCGCTCCCAGGCCTTCGTCGGTCTCCTCGACGCCGTGTTCATCGGCCTGGGCCTGTGGATCGTGGGCGTACCGCTGGTACTGCCACTGGCGGTACTGACCTTCGTCTCCGCGTTCGTGCCGATCGTCGGAGCCCTCTTCGCCGGTCTGGTGGCGGTGCTCATCGCGCTGGTGTCGAACGGCCTGACGGACGCGCTGATCGTGCTGGCGATCATCGTCGTGGTGCAGCAGCTCGAGGGCAACGTGTTCCAGCCCATGATCCAGAGCCGCGGTCTCGGTCTCCACGCGGCGGTGGTCCTGCTGGCGGTCACGCTCGGCGGCAATCTCGCCGGCGTCGTCGGCGCCCTGCTGGCCGTACCGGCGGCCGCGCTCCTGGCCGTCGTCTGGAACTACCTGCGCGACCAGCTCGGCGAACCACCGCACGAGCCGGAGGCCGACGAGGCGCTTCCCACGGCCCCGGTCCCGTCGTAGCGCCGCGGGTCCACGGGCACCGCTCCCGGGGCGGTGCCACGTGACGTCCACTCGATTCCCATGCGAGGAGTTCTCCCTTTCGCCGTGACAGCGTCGGGGCTCCGGGCTCCACCGGGGACGAAAGGACAAGAGGAATGACCAAGTCAAGGCGCAGGTTCGGCATCGGCGCCGTGGTGGCCGCGATCGTGGCCGCGATGATCACCTTCACGGGACTGCAGGGCGCCACCGCGCAGGACCAGGGACGCCGCGGCTGGGACCACTTCGGGTTCGGGGTGCCGTGGGAGGAGTCCTACGGGTATTCGCAGGGCATCAGAGCCGGGGACACGATCTACATCTCGGGGCAGGTGTCCCACGACGCGGCCGGGAATTTCGTGGGCGCCGGCGACTTCGAGAAGCAGGTGCGCACGTCGTTCGACAACCTGGACAAGGTGCTCGCGCACTACAAGGTCCCGCGCAGCCAGATCATCAGCATGAAGATCTTCACGAAGGACCTCCGCCAGAACTTCGACACGGCCGCCCGGCTGCACAAGGAGTACGTCGGCAACCACCGCACGACCGACACCATCGTGGGTGTCAGCGACATGTCGGTCCCCGAGCAGCTCGTGGAGATCGAAGCCATCGTCAAGGTCACACCGCGCTCCTGACCGAGTAGGCATTGCGGCGGTCACCGCGCGAGGGCCCCTCCGCCGAACGGCGAAGGGGCCCTCGCGCGTGAGCAATCCAGCGCGATCGGCGATCGCTGCGCCAGAGCCTGGGCCCTCACCCCTGCTTTCCCCCGCATCAGGGCTCGAAGGTTGCGATGGAGTGAGCGACGAGAATCACCAGAATCGTCAGTCCGACCACAAACCCGATGGCCGCAGATCTTTCAGAGCGCTCTCTGTGGGCCCGATCCTCTGCCAGATCCTGCCTGTGCCGTATACGTTCATGGACCTCCGTCGCGCCGGGGTCCTCGGCCATTTCATCCATGCCGCGCCGCACAAGGCGCGCAAGGTCTCGATCCGTGACTTTCTTCGACGGGTCGATACCGGAATCATCTTCCATAACCCACCCCGCAGTTATCGACGAGTTACGAGAAATCGTCGTATGAAGAACATTTCTCTGGACTTTGAGATCGGCTTGACGAAATGGAGCGAATTCGGGGCCCCTGCCCGTGTCGGTCACCCCACCCCCCGGGGCCGGCGGGGACAGTAGTTCCCCCCGGCCGCCACAACACGACGGGCCCCCTCCCCCAAGGGAGCCCCCCTGGCCCCGAACGACGCTGCCCCCCACCCGCGTCG
>NZ_JBVHWK010000040.1:40405-62572 GCF_055569445.1 Streptomyces sp. NPDC029122
CCCTGTCCTGGGGGGGGGAAGGCCGCGAAAGAAGGGCGCCACCTCTCTTCTCCCCCCCCCTTCCCCCCCCCCCCCCCCCCCCCGCCACCCCCCCCCCCCCCCCCCCCCCCCCCCGCCACAGCGCGACGGCACCCCTACCCCGAGGGAGCCCCCATGGCCCAGAATGACGCTGCCCCCACCCCGCGTCGCGCGCTCCTGCTGGCCGCCGGCACGGCCGGCGTGGCAGCACTCGCCTCCACCCTGGCCGCTTCGGCCGCCGCGAGCACGGACGGCGAACCCCGCCCGCAGCCGGATCCGCGGGGAAGCGGCGCCGCACCCCGTTGCGTACTGACCACCGAGTGGGGAACCGGCCCGTACTACCTCGACCTCGACCTGGTCCGCTCCGACATCACGGGAGGACGCGAAGGCGTTCCGTTCCGGCTCGACCTGACCGTCGTCCGTACCTCCGACGGCTGCCGGCCGCTCGAGGGGGCCGCCGTCGACGTCTGGCAGGCGGACGCCGCCGGTGACTACTCGGCGGACGGCGCCACCTGGCTGCGCGGCACCCAGTTCACCGACGGCGCCGGCCGCTGCACCTTCCGTACCGTCGTGCCCGGCTGGTACGCCGAACTCGCCCCCCACATCCACTTCAAGGTACGCACGGACAACCGCTCGGAAGCCTCCTCACAACTGTTCTTCCCGGAGGACTTGCTGAAGGAGCTGTACACGCGCCGGCCCTACGCGCAGCGCGAGGTCCCCCAGCACCCCAACGAGCGTGACGACCGCTACCGGGAGTCCGGTGCCGCGCTCACGCTCGCTCCCCTTCCGGACGGCCCCGGGTTCCGTGCCGCGTACACCATCGGCATCGCCTGACCCGGCGCTGCCGAAGGGGGCGCCCACGGTGAGCGCCGGGGAGGCGGATAGCGTGCGGGCATGGCGATGACGGGGAAGCAGCGGGTCCTGTACCGGCAAGGCAGCGGGTTCTGGCGGATGACGGCGAAGTGGGTTCTGGTCTTCGGGGCCGTGTACCTGCTGGACGGCGCGGTGATCCGGTCATGGAGCCACGCTGTGGTCTGGCCGATGATCGGGATCCTGCTGTGGGTGCCGTTCGGGATCGGCGTCGCCTGGTACCCGAGGAAGGACCAGCGGGTCGCGCTGACGACACGTGAACTACGGGTGCGGCGCAGGCGGATGCCGATGGAGAAGGTGAACCTGCTGCACGTGGCGCGGCTGTGGCTGGAGGGGCGCTCGACCGCGGACGACCGGCCGGTGCTGGAATGGACACGGTCCGTCCGGGTGGTGTGGGTGCCGCTGCGGGACGGCAGGGCGTTCGGCGTGGAGTTCCGCGATCCGGCCGCGTTCGCCGAGGTTTTCGGCGCCTTCGCGGTCGCGGCGTGCGGCGGGCCGGACATCGTCCGCGCGAGGGCCGCGGCGGAGACCTACCCGGATCCGGTCCCCCTGCGGTCCCGCTCCACCGCCGACGAAGGCTCCTGGCCGGACCTCCTGGACGTCTTCAACTGAGAGCCCGAAACGACACCGGCCGGTCCCCCCGGCCGCCCGTCCCGCCGGGCGGCGGACGCCGATCGGGTACAGACGAAGGCGCCGCGGAGTGGACGGAGGGCGCCGCGGGCAGAGCGCGGAGGAGAGAGCCCCCACGTTCCGGAGGTACATCACATGTCCGTGCTCTTCTTCGACATCGGGGCCACTCTGGCGGATGCCCGCCTGGAACCCGACGGCACGCTGACGCTCAGGGCCAGGCCCCGGGTGGCCGCCGTCCTCGATGCCCTCCGTGACGTGCGCAAGGGGATCATCTCGAACCCGGGTCCGGGCGGCGGCGCGGCCGAACGCGCCGCGGCGGCCCTCGAGGAGGCGTTCCCCGGCCGTTTCACTGACGCGGGTCTGGTGCACTGGGGCGTGAAGGACAGCCGCGGGCTCTTCGACCTGGCGGTGGCGAGTACGGGAGGCGCACCGGCCGACGCGTGCGTGTTCGTGGGCGAGGACGCCCAGGAGAGGGCGTTCGCGCGGCAGGCGGGCATGCGTACGGCTCCGCATCCGGTGTTCGCCCTCGCCGCGCTGGAGAACCGTGCCGTGTTCCTCGCGCGGATCGGATTGCCGGACGGCCGGGACGTGTCCGACCTGAACGCGGCGGCGGAGACGACCGAGGCCGTTCCCGTTCATGTGGCCTCGGAGCGGCTCGTGCTCGTCATGGCGAGCGGGCGCGGAGCCGACGCGCTCGAACGCGCCGGGTTCACGGTGGAGGGGCGCGAACCGGTGGAGGACGGCCTGCCCACCTGATCGGCGTGCCGGGCGCGGCGAGGACCGCCGTCCGGCCCCGGGCGTCGCCCCAGGCCGCCCACCCGGCCCGACCGCTCGTCACCCGCCCGGCCGGCACCCCCCGCGAGGCGTCTTCGCACGCCCCGGCGGGAGGCCGGTGTCAGTCGGCGAGGATCCGCCGGGCCAGCAGTTCGGATCGGACGAGTTCCAGGAGGCGGCCCGTCCAGTTGCGGCCCCGGCCCCCGTTCTCGCCCCAGAAGCCCGAGTCGGCGTCGTCGTAGAGCAGGGTCGCGTCACCCGTGGCCAGCAGGATCGCCGCGAGGTCGGGGTGCTGCTCGTACTTGGCGCGCAGCAGCCGGGCCATGACCGCCGTCCGGACCCGCTCCCAGCCTTCGAGCCGCATCGCCGCGGCCGCGGCCGTACGGGCCTTCGCGCCCGACTCCGCCGCCACGACCTCGGCCCGGGCCTCCGGACCGGCGACGGACCGGGCCCAGTAGGCGTGCGCCACCGACGGGTAGGTTTCGCCGCCGACGGTGATCGGGGCGGGGTAGTCGTTGCGCAGCGCCCGCTTGCCCGGGTCTTCGAGCGCGCGCTGCGGATACGAGTGGTAGATCTTGACCGCGGGGGCGAAGGACTCGGCCGGCCCGTCGGCCGGCACCCGTGAAGGGGCGTCCGCGAGCCACCGCTCGCGGTCCTCGAAGTAGGCGACGGCCTCGTCGTACTCCTCCTGCGTGACCGTCTCCCCGGGCTCGTCGTCGGTCCGGCCGCCAGGACCCGCCACCAGTACCTGGAGGGGGTGGTCCCTGTGGTCCATGTCGCCGAGCGCGTAGCGCCGCACGGTCTCGGGGACGGCCAGGTAGGCGGCCCGGGCGGCGGCCCGGTTGTCCTCCGTGCGGTCCGCCATGAAGGCGTCCACCGCGGCGAGGCAGCGGTCGGTGGAGTCGGGGCGGCCGTTCAGGGCGTCGATGGTGTCGCGGACTTCGGCGAGCAGCAGGTCCGGAGTCAGCCGGGTGCGCGGTTCACCGAACGTCCACGAGGCCAGGTGGTGCGCGGAGGCGCGTCCGCCGTCCGGAAGGCTGGTGGCCACCCATCCGCAGCGCAGCTTCCGCTCGAACTCGTCGAGGGTGACCAGCTCCCAGCAGTCGACGAGGCCGTCGGCGTAAATGAAGAGGTCGGTGAGGAAGTAGGAGCCGCCGTTGCATATGAACGCGTGCCGCCAGGTGCCCGGTACGCGGACGCCGTCCGCCGTGCGATGGGTGATGCGCTTGCCGATCATGCCTGTGATGATGCCGGACGGACGGGCCGGGAGGCACCTCGATCGCGCGTCGAGGCCGTCGTGTGAGGATGTACGTCCGTATCCGGGGAGGCGATGGTGCTGAGCAGGGGCGCGCGGTGGGCCGCGGGCGCGATGACCGCGGTCTGCCTGGTGCTGCTCCTGGGGCCCGGCGCACCGAGCCGTGGCGTCCCCCACGCCAGGCCCCTGCCGCTCGACGCCGCCCGGGAGGCCGTACCGGACCGGGTCGCCACGTGGAACATCTGCAATCCGTGCGGCGGGAGCGGGCGCAACGCCGGCCGGGCGACGGAGATCGCCACGTACGCGCCGCAGGTCATCGGCCTGCAGGAGGCGTGCGTACGTGACGTCGAGCAGATCCGCGGGTACCTGGAGGAGCTCTACGGGCTGGTCTACCGGGTCGAGTACGGGACGGTCCAGCGGAACTGGAACCGCTGCGGGGGAATGCCCTGGCGGCCGGGCGGCTTCGGCCAGGCGATCCTTTCCGCGGCGCCGATGACGGACCGGGTGAGCGTCGAGTACCCGGACGGCGGCTCCGAGGACCGCGGTTACCTGGCCGTCACCACGCTGGTGGGCGGCCGGCCCGTCCGCGTCCTCAACACCCACCTCGCCGAGCGCCGGCAGGAGGAGGTGCGGGCGGGCCAGGTGAGGGTGCTCGCCGCGGAAGTCGCCCGCCACGACCGTGTGATCGTCCTAGGCGACTTCAACGCCGTGCCGCACGCGTCCGAACTCGGTCCGATGTGGGCCCTGGCCCGGGATACGGACCCCGGCTGCCGCCCCTCCACCGCCGGAGCCGGCGCGTGCACGGCGACCACCGACTGGAACAGCAAGTTCGACTACGTGTTCCTGCGCGGCCTCACCCCGCGCACGCACCGGGTCCACCCCAGCCCGCACTCGGACCACCACGTGGTGCACGCCGACCTGGACGGGGTCCGGCTGCCGCTCCGCTGATTTCCGCCGCGCCTCCGGACCCGGGGAGCCGGGTCACAGGACGGGGCTCTTATGGTCCTTTCCTCCGTATGTCACTCTGGCAGGGGGAACCGGGTCCCCCGCCTGCCGCACGACCCGGTCGACCGACACGGAATCGCCCCATGCCCCTGCCGCTGCTCTCCCGAGCCGTACCCGCCGTACTGGCCGGTGCCGTCGTCGCCCTGCTGGCGGCGTGCGGGCCCTCGGCCGCCGCGGGCACAGCCGCTTTGCCTGCTTCCTCCGCCCCGCGCCCGCCGGCCCTGGCGGCGTCCCCGGCGGCTCCCGCGACGCCCTCCGCGCCGGCGCCCGAGCCCGTCCCGGCACGGGAGTCGACGCTGTCCATACCCTCCGTGGGTATCGCCGGGCTCCGCGTCGTGCCCTACGAGGGCACGACCGACGACGCACCGGGGAGCCGCATACAGGACCGGGGCGTGGCGGCCAGCCCGTACGGGAAGGACGGCGGAACCGGACCCGGCATGGTGGGCAATTTCCTGGTCACCGCGCACCGCCTCTCGGCGGGCGGCCCGCTGCGCGACCTGCCCGCCGTGGACGAGGGCGACACGGTCCTGGTGACTTCGGGCGGCCGGACGTACACCTACGAGATCGTCGAGACCCGCAAGACGTCCTTCCGCTCCGCGCGCTCGCTGAGCGAACAGCGCGCCGCCGTGCCCGGGAAGCCCGGTGCGACCCCCACCCAAGCCATGATCACGATCTCCACCTGTGCCACGCCCGAGGACCACGCCGAGGGGAACTTCTGGAGCGACGCGCAGGGCAACCCCGAACACCGCATCGACAAGATCGGCGTCCTGCGCAAGACCCCCGGGCCCGCACCCGCCGCCTGACACGGGGCCGCCGGGAGCGCCGCCACCCCCGGCAGGCGTGCGTCAGCCCGGGTCGATGACGAGGTCCGCGCGGTGGCGGCCGCGCGCGACGAGCCGGGCGTTGGCCTCGTCGGACCGCGTCACCCAGGCGCGGGCGTGCGCAGGGTCCTTGCCGTGCCGTACGTGCCGGTCGACGAGGCGGTCCACCCGCAGGGCCTCGTCCGGAGCGAGGTACCAGGCCTCGTCCAGAAGAGGCCGTACCGGCGTCCAGTCGGCCGCGTCGTGCAGCAGGTAGTTCCCCTCGGTGATCACCAGGGGTACGGCCGGCCCGACGGGGATGCTGCCGGCGACCGGCTCCTCCAGCGAGCGGTCGAAGGCGGGCGCGTACACCGTGACCTGCTCGGGCGTGCGCAGCCGGCGCAGCAGGCAGACGTAGCCGGCCGCGTCGAAGGTGTCCGGCGCCCCCCTGCGGTCGGCCCGCCCCAGCCGGTGCACCTCGGCCTGCGCGAGGTGGAACCCGTCCATCGGCACCACCACGGCCCGCTCCGGCCCGAGCGCCCCGGCGATCCGCGCCGCCAGCGTCGACTTCCCGGCCCCCGGCGGCCCGGCGATGCCGAGGATCCGCCGACCGCCCCCGGCGGCCAGCGCACCGGCCCTCATGATCAGTTCCGTCGTCTGCACGTCCGTATCCTGCCCGAGGCCCGGGCCCGCCCGCCCGCGCGGCACCCGGCCCGGCCCTCCGGCCCCGGTCGTCGGACCGGGGCCGGAGGGGACACCGGTGACGGCAGGCGGCCACGCCCTAGCGCCGTGCGTCCACCACCGCGAGGAGCTTGCCACTGGCCGCGCTGCGATCCAGCGACGCGCCGTCGACCGCCTCGACCACCAGGTCCAGCAGCTGCTCCGTCACCGCCGAGCGCAGCTCCGGGTAGCCGGAGAGGAAGACCTCCCGCAGTCGCTCCGGATCGGTCGCCGGTGCCCGCTCCACCCGTACGGTCAGCCGCTCCCGCACGTCCGTACCGTCGAGCCTGATCTGCAACTCACCGCGGTGGCCGCCCTGTTCCTCGGCCATGGCCAGGAAGCGGCGGTAATGGAGGAAGTACGTCGCCACCCGCATCACGTCACCGGTGCGCCCCATCAGCTCGAAGCGGGGAGCGTGCCGCCCACAGGGGCAGCGGCCCGGGACCTCCCGGCCGAGGTCGCCTATCAGGTACCGGCCCAGGCGCTGCCCGCGCCGGGCGTGCGTGGTGAAGACCAGCCGGCCGGTCTCGCCCGGGGCCACCGGCCGGTCCTCGGCCACGTCCACGATCTCCATCGTGTGGAGGTCGGCGTGCAGGTGGTGGACGCCACCGGAGCTCTCGGTGCACTGGTAGCCCAGCGGGCCGAGGTCGGTGCTGCCGTACGTGATCGAGCGGACGGTCTCGATGCCGAACTCCTCCCTCAGCGTCCGCCGCTGCTCCTCCGTGAAGTGCTCGCCTCCGTAGAAGACCTTGCGCAGGCCTCCGTACGCGCGCAGCGCGTCCGCCTCCGCGTGCAGCAGCTGCCACAGGTAGGAGGGCATGCCGAAGAGGGTGTCGGCACGGTGCTCGATGACGGCCAGGGCCGTGGCCCGGTGGTCCGGTCCCGCGGACAGCGGCAGCTGCACGCCGCCGAGCCGTTCCAGCACGGAGAAGAAGCTGATGAAGCTGCCGTACATGCCACCGCTGTAGAAGAGGTTGGCGGTGCGGTCCCCGACCGGGTCGTAGCCGGCGGCGAGCAGGCCGCGGGCGGCGGCGTGCATCTGGGTGTCGTAGTCGTCGTAACTGAAGACCGACAGGGCGGGAGCGCCCGTGCTGCCGCCGCTGCGGAAGTAGAGCTCGGCATCGGCCCGGGCGGGCTCCCGCACGTTCTGCTTGCCGACCAGCGGGCCCGTCGGCAGCGGCAGTAGGACGGGCCGGACCAGGTCGTCGAGGCAGGCGGTGGTGGCGAAGCGGGCCGGGTCGGCCTGGACGGCGACGCGGCGGCTGTAGCGCTGCAGGGCGTAGACGCCGTCGTGCGGCTCGCCCGCGTAGCTCTCCAGCATGGCGCCGACCGGCGTGACGCGGGTGACGCCCGCGGCCAGCGCGGTGCGGGAGAGTACGGCGATGTCGGACCGGCTGCCCGCGATGCCCGCCGTCTGCAGGTAGCGGCGCATCGGCCGCAGGGTGGCGATCATCCGCTCGCGGGGCAGCGGCTTGACCCACACGCTGCGGTGCAGCGGCGAGGCCGTGAGCGGCGACCGGGTGTCGGCCATGACCCGCCACGAGCCGTCGGCGGCGGCGAACACACGGGTCAGGCCCAGGTGTTCCTCCAGCCGGGCCACCAGTTCGGTGGTGGTCAGCTCGGCGGCCTCGGCCGGGTCCGGTTCGCCCGCCGGGGCGGTGCTCGCGGCCGGCGGGCGGGCCGCGAGGACCGCGGCGAAACGCTCGGCGAAGGCGAACACCTCGCCCTCGTCCTCGGTGTCGAGGTAGACCACCTGGGGGCTGGAACACGCCTGCTGCTCGTGGAGGCACACGTCGTCCGCGAGGGCGTCGAGCGTGCCGGCGTCCGACCAGACGTCACCCGTCAGGTACGCGAAGGAGATCCGGTGTCCCCACTCCACCAGCCGGCACCCGGCCGGCACATGGGCCGCCACCCCTTCGACGGCGCCTTCCCCGCCCCACACGGCGACGGCGTCCGCGGGCGCGCACATCAGGCGCAGCCACTCCTGCCGGGACGAGGGGAAGCGCAGGACGACGACCCGTGCGGCCAGCGCGCCGCTGGGATCGAGGGCCGCGAGCTCGGCCATCAGGTGCTGCGTCAGGAGGGTGTCGGCGCTGCTGGTCTTGAGGATGTTGACGTTGCCGGCGAGCAGCCCCTCGACGATGCTCAGCGGCGCGACCGTCGCGGCGTTGCCCGGGGCGATGTGGGCGACCAGGCCGACGGGCGCCCACGCCTCGTAGACCGTCTCGCGCGGATCGGCCCGGTTCAGCCGGCCGGGAGTCGCGCCGCCGAGCTCGCGGCGCACCTTGCGGGTCAGCTCCCGCCGGCCCAGCAGCCCGCCGAGCTCGGCCAGGACCGCCGGGTCCTCTCCCGCGGGCAGGTGCGCGGCCAGCCGGGCGCGCACCGGGTGGGCCGGGTCGCACAGGGCGGTGGCGAGGGCGTCGCAGGCGGCCAGCACGGTCTCCGTCTCCAGCACCGTGGCCAGCGCGGCCTCGACGACGGCCGGCAGGGCCGCGAGACGGCGCCCGGCCTCCTCGTCCCCGATGAACTCACCCTGCCAGTAGTGGTGCGCGGCGCCGCCGCCGTGCCGCTCGTAGGCGGCCCCCGTCATGGTCTCCGTCACGGTCACGCCATGCCCTTCATCAGTTCCGCTGCGGCCACCGCGCAGCTGCGGTTGCGGCTCACCCCGGCACGGCCGTGGACGGTGAACCAGGGGGTCTCCAGCTCGCACCCGCAGGCGTCGCCCGGCTGGAGGGAGGCGAGGTCGCCCATGACCACGCTCTGCGCCGGCACCGAGGTGATGTACGGCGACACGAGGTGCAGATAGCCCCGCTCCCCGTACGGCAGGGCCTCGAGCGTGCGCGTGGAGCGGACCGTCACCCGGGACCACACGGGGGCGTGCAGCCGGTGGTGGTCGCACTCGATGTACGGGATGCAGTGCTCCACCGACCCGAAGGTGTCCCGTATCCGCTCGCCCGGGATGCCGAGCTGTTCGGTGACGCGGGCGTACAGGTCCTCCTTGCCGATGCGCCGGTCGGCGTGCCCCTTCCAGCCGCCGCCGAGGACGACGAGGGAGCCCTCGGGCAGGCGCAGCGGAGGCAGCCCCATGGCCCGCATCCGCTCGAGGGTGAAGAAGAGGAAGGCCGGGAAGCCGAGGATGCGGACGGGGGCGTCCTCCCGCTCGAAGCGGCGCAGCGCGGCGATGCAGCCGAAGGGGTCGAACTC
This sequence comes from Streptomyces sp. NPDC029122, assembly GCF_055569445.1. Lineage (NCBI taxonomy): Bacteria > Bacillati > Actinomycetota > Actinomycetes > Kitasatosporales > Streptomycetaceae > Streptomyces > Streptomyces sp. NPDC029122. The sequence goes on from NZ_JBVHWK010000040.1 coordinate 49,682, forward strand.
GTGGTCGCCGCCGGTGTTGCGCAGGGCGTACTCGACGCTGCGCGCCGGGGCGAAGTCGCACAGGTAGTTGTCGGTGAAGGCGGTCCCTAGATTGAGGGAGGGGGCCGGTTCGTAGCTGTACAGGAGGTAGTTGACCTCCTGGTCGGGGGTGATCCAGCCGTTGCGCTCGAAGATCCGGGCGACCATCCGCTGAGCGGAGCGGATGGTCCAGTGGTCGAAGAACATCTGCGACTTCTGACCGGTGGTGCCGGAGGAGGTCAAGTGCAGCTCGACGTCCTCGCGCGGGACGGAGAGCACCTCGTGCCGCTTGAAGAAGTTCGCGTGGACGAGCGGCGTCCGGTACGGCCGCGCCGGGGGAGTGGCCTCGTACAGCGAGCGGAAGAAGGCGGAGCGCTCGACGTGCCAGGCGTTGGTCTCCGCCATGGCGGCGGCGAACAGCTCGTCCTCCGCGGGCCCGAAGGCGTACGGGTCGGTCAGGTCGCACAGCTGTTGCACGTGCGGCAGGAGGGCCGGGTCGGGAACGGCGACCGGCGCGAGATGGGGGTTCATGGGGCAACCTCGGATGATGTGGGCAGGTGCGTCGACGCCCAGGCCGACACGTAGCAGTCCAGATAGGGCTGGAGGGGCGGCTCGACGGCCACGCCGCGGAAGTCGATGCGCTCGCTGGAACGGGACAGGACGGCGTAGTCGTGGAAGCCGTCTCCGTCGGCGCGCATCGCCGGGTAGATGGCCCCGGCGACGAACCCCTCGGACAGGAAGGCCGAGAGGACCTCCTGGTGCGCGAGCGGCACCAGGGCCTCGACGTAGCCCGCGCCCGCGCGGGCCAGGGCCCGGGTGACGGGTTCGAGGCACGCGGCCGCGGCGGCCGGGTCCGGGTGGGCGGTCAGCAGGGAGCAGTACCCTCCGGCGCGGTTCAGGTAGGCGTAGACCTCGAACCGGCCGTCCTCGGGAGTGAGCAGCACGTTCGGGGTGTGCAGCGGGTAGAACCAGCCCTCGGCGCCCGGGAACCGCTCGCGGAAGCGGCGGCGTACGAAGGCGGGCGCCTCGATCATCTCCACCCGGTCGTCGGCGCCCCGCGGCACCGGCGGTGCCGGCTGCGGGCCGGCGGCGGCCCGCAGCCCGGGGTAGCCGATGCCCAGCGCGGCCTCGGCGGTGCGCAGCAGTGGCAGGAGCGGGGCGGGCACTTCGGTGACGGGGATCCGGCGATCCAGCACCCCGGCCGAGTGACGCGCGTAGAGTGCGAGGCTTTCACGGCTGCTGAGATCCACCGCGTTGGGCAGGATGCCCAGCGGGCGGAAGCCGTTGCGCGCGACGACGCGCTGCGGGCCGGCGCTGACGGTCCGCACCGTCGCGTACACCGAGTCCAGCCGCCCCGTGTCCAGCATGCCCGCGCACAGGGCCTCGGTCAGGGCCGCGGCCAGGCCCGACGAGCGGTGCTCGGGGTGTACGGCGATGCCCTCCAGGCGGCCGATGCGGCTGCCCGCCTCGCCGTGGATGGCGGCGGACGCGGTCAGGGCCCCGGTGCCGGCGCAGCGGCCGACGAGCCACAGGGAGTACGGGTCCTCGATGAGCCGGGCCATTTCGGCCGGGTCGGTGCCGAGGGCCACGGGGTAGTGCGGTCCGTAGACGGCGTAGTAGAGCTGGCGCAGTTCGGCGATGTCCGAGCAGGCGGCGGGGGTGATGACGGGGCTCACCGTTCGCCTCCGGCGGGTTCCGCCGCGGCCGGCGCGGGTGCGGGGGACCTCAGCAGGGCCAGCGCGCAGGCCGCGGGGACCAGTCCGGCGCCCTGCACCAGGCACAGGGTCCGAGGGGAGAGGAAGTCGCCGGCGAAGCCGAACGCCAGGGACGCCACGGGCAGGGAGGCGCCCAGCACGGCCTGCATCACGGCGAAGAAGCCGGGCTTCTCGGCCGGCGGTACCAGCCGCTGGAAGAGGGCCACGAAGCGGACGCTGACGGCCCCGGCGCACCAGCCGGCCACGGCCAGGCAGCCCGCGACGACCGGACGGTGCGCGACCAGTCCCGGCAGCGCGAGCGCGAGGGCCATCAGGCCCAGGCAGTACGCACCGGCGACCCTGGGGCTGCCCGGCACACGGGCGCCGGTGAAGGCGCCGACGAGCGTGCCGGCGCCCAGCGAGGCCTCCAGCAGGGCCACGGTGCCGCCACCGCCCGAGAGGACCGAGCGGGTGTACAGGGGGATGACGACGAACACGGCGGTGGTGAAGAGGTTCGCCGCGGTGAAGCAGACCAGGATCCGCCGTACGTAGGGGAGTTCCGCGAGGATGCGGCGCAGCGAACGCCGCTGCGTCGGGGCCGGCGCGCCGCCCCCGACGCCCGGCACGACGGTACGGAAGCGGGCGCTCGCGACGAGGAGTGCGGCGCCGAGGTAGGCGGCCGCGCAGCCGACGGCGAGCCCCGCCACGCCGGCCCGGTCGACCGTCAGGGCGCCGAGCAGCGCTCCGCCGAGGCCGGCCAGGGACTGGGTGGACAGCTCGAAGCCGGTGGCGGTCTCGATGTCGGCGTCGTCGACGAGTTCCGGCACCGAGGTGGTCAGGCAGGGGTCGAAGAACGCCTGGCAGGTCGCCAGGGCGAGACCGGCGGCGTACACGGTGGCCAGCGGCGGGCCACCGCCGTACGCCCACAGCGCGAGGGCACCCGAGGCGGACGCGGCCAGGGCGGCGGCGTTCCGCAGCACCGAACGGTGCGCGGACCGGGCGACCGCTGAGGCCACCACGGGCGCCAGCACCACGGCGGGCAGGGTGCAGGCCGCCATGAACAGTCCGGAGGCGAGCCCCCGGGTGTCCTGCACGGCATGGGCCACGATCCACCAGGACACCCCGACCTGGAACATCCGTACGGCGGCCTGGGCGAGTATCTGGCCGAGCCACACGGCGCCGAAGGCGCGGTTGCGCAGGACCAGTGGAGCACGCCGCCCGCCGCCCTCAGCCGCCTTCTCCGTCCCGGTCCCGGCCACCTGTACGGCGGTCATGCGGTCGGCCTCTCGTCGAGGACCCGGACGAGCTTGCCCGAGCGCGGGTTGACGGCGAGGTCGCGGTGGCGCACCCACTCCACGGACAGCGGGTGCACGAACCCGGCGCGCACGCTGTCCGGATACAGCGGCCGGACGTTCTCCAGCTCCGCGACGACGGCGTCGGCCAGCTCCTTCCGGCCGTGGCCGGGGGCGGTCGCCAGCCGCAGGACGAGCCCGTCGCGGCCGTCCCAGCGGCGGACGACGAGCTGCGTGCCGACCACGTGCCCCGAGGTGTCCGCCGCGGCCACGGCGTCCTGGGCGTCCTGGGTGTACAGGGAGACGGGACCCACCCGAACGCCCTCCTCGGCGCGGCCGAGTATCCGGAAGTGCCCGGGCCCGCTTCCGGTCCACTCGGCCCGGTCGCCCGCGGGGTAGCGGATGATCGGCATGAGGCGGCGGAAGAGACTGGTGACGACGACCCGGCCGGGCCGGCCCGGTTCGGTGATGGGCTCATCGGTGGAGTCGTCGAGGATCTCGACGACCGAGTACGGCGTGAAGGCACGGTGCACCCGGGCGTCGGAGCCGGCCACGGGGCGGCCGAGCAGGCCCGCGTCGACGCTGGCGTATCCGACGGAACGGACCTCGGCGCGGGGGAACGCGGTGGCCAGCAGGCGCCGCTGGTCGCCGAAGAGCGCCTCCCCGCCGAAGAGGAGCAACTCCACCGAGTCGAGCCGCACACCGGACGACACCGCCTGTTCGGCGAGCCGGCACAGGGTGGTCGGTGTTCCGGCCAGTACCTGGGCGCCGAGATCGCGCAGCGCCGGGATCGTCGACTCCAGCGGCGCGCCGCCGCCGATGGGCAGGCGTACGTTGTCCACGGGCGCGTGGGTGAGCGAGTCGAGGACGAAGAGGAAGCTGGCGTACAGCTCCCCGGCGTAGAAGAGGTCGGCGACGCGGTGTCCCGGGCGCAGGCCCGTGTCCACGAGTCCCTCGCCGAAGGCGGTGACGAACGTGCGCCACTCGTCACGTGTGTAGACGGAGAACTTGGGGGACCCGGTGGTGCCGCCGGTCTTGTAGACCGTGGCCTCGCTGAGCGGGCCGGTCAGCACGCGGCTGTCGTGCAGGGTGTTGGCTGCCCAGAACGCTTGCTGGTCGACCACCGGCAGGTCGGTGAGGTGGTCGATGTGCGGCGGCAGGGACGCGTAGAGGTCTTGGTAGAAGCGCGAGTTGTGACGGGCGAAACGTATGAGGTCCGAGAGCTGCTGGGCGGACATGGGCCTTTGCCTAGGTGACGGGAACGGGACGGGAGACACGGCGGGGCGCGGTGGGAGCGGGAACGCTCCTGCTGGCTCGGCCGGTGTGAACGAGGGCCCCCCGGCGCCCCGTCTCCTCGATGCGCGTCAAAAGTTGACGCGCAGTCACGATGATGAAACATCAGTGCCCTTGTCACCAAATTGGGCAAAGGTTTCCGGCCATGGCGGCCTTTTTCATTAGAATTTCAAGTAGTTGCCGCCTCGGCGGCGTGTGGGAGGGCCCCGCGGCCGCTCCGCAGGGTGCTCCACCGACCCCGGGATCAGGCCGCCGCGGCGCGGAACGTGCTGGGGCTCAGGCCCTTGTTGCGTTTGAACGCGGCACTGAAGCCGAAGGCGTCGGCATAGCCGACCGACCTGCCGATCTGGGCGATGCTGAGGTCGGTGTCGGTCAGGAGCGACTCGGCCTCGTCCATGCGGCATTCGGTGAGGTAGGCCAGGGGCGGACGGCCCATCAGCTGGGTGAAACGCCTGGCGAACAGGGCCCGGGAGACCCCCGACCGGGCGGCCAGCGACGCCACCGTCCAGGACTCCGCGGGCCGGTCGTGGAAGGCCTGCAGGGCGGGCGCGAGGACCGGGTCGGCCAGACCCCGGTACCAGCTGGGCGCGTCGGCGCCGGCCTGGTCGAACCAGGTGCGCAGCGTGCACACCAGCGCCCAGTCGAGGAGCCGGTCCATCAGTGCCTGCGAACCGGCCGAGAGCCGGGCGGCGTCGATGGCTGCCGTCTCCAGCAGGGCGCAGACCTCGGCGTCCTCATGGATCACCAGGACGGGGGGCAGGGCCCGCAGGAGCCGCTCGTGGCGGTGGCCCGAGGCGCGGTACGCGCCCACGATCAGCGTGGTCGCCTCCGCCGAATCGGCGCCCCAACGGATACCGCCGAGTTCCTGAGCGGTGCACTCGGCGTCCGCGGTGAAGCAGGCGATCTCGTACGCGGCATGGGAGCCGTGGACGCTGCCGGGACCGTCGGCGAGATGGAACGGCGCGGACCCGCTGACGATGGCCGTGTCGCCGGTCCCGACCGCCCGCTCGGTGCCGTCGGGCAGCAACAGAGTGCCCCCGCCGCGCAGCACGCTGATCATGGTGAGCGGTGCGCCGTCGGCGAAGCGGACGGTCCAGGGCGCCGTCAGTACGGCGTGACTGACGACCGAGCCTTCGGCCCGGATGCCACTCAGCAAGTAACTCAAGGGATCCACGCGGGGAATCGTAGACGATCTCCTATGCTCCGGAGCGTTTCTCCCATGGATCATCTACGGCACCGCGGTTGTACTTGACTCATCGAAACCGACCGAGACCAGCCAGGAGACAACGTGACGCAGCACGGCAGCGATGCCAGGACAGCCCTCGTGGTCGTCGCGCACCACCGCACCGATTCCCTCACCGCGCACACGGCCCGCCGTGCCGCCGCCCGGCTCGAAGCCGCCGGGTACCGCATCGACCTGCTCGACCTGCACGCCGAGGGGTTCGACCCCCGGATGAACACGTCGGACCAGCCGGACTGGGGCAACAGGGAGAAGCCCTACTCGGACGAAGTGCACGCCCATATGCGGCGCATCCTCGACGCCGATGTCATCGTCGCCGTCTTCCCGGTGTACTGGCAGACCGTGCCCGCGATCCTCAAGGGATGGATCGACCGCGTGTGGAACTACGGGTTCGCCTACGGCCGGAGCAAGCCCCGCCTCGCCGGCAAGCGCATCCTGTGGCTGGGCCTGGCCGGCGCCACCGCCGACGACCCCGTCGTGGAAGGGATGCGCGCCCTCCTCGAAACCAATCTGAGCGAAGGCATCGCGTACTACTGCGGCTTCTCGCATTCCACCGTGGGCCTGCTCACCGGCGCGGAGGAGCGCCCGCAGCGGGTCGACACCGAAGGCAACCTCCTGATCGGCGAAGCGGTCGCGGGCGCCGAGCGGGAGGCGCAGTACGCCGACCTCGACCGGCGTGCCGGGGAGTTCGTGGAACGGTTCGTCGCCGAGGAGCTCGTGACGGTCTGACCGCCAGGGCCCGCGCGTGCTCGTGGCGCGGCGGACGGCCCCGGCCGACGCTCCGCGCGGCGGGGGCACGGCCGGGAACGTCCCCCCCCCGCGGCGGTTCAGCCGACGGCCTTGAAGACCTCGCCCAGGTCGACGAACTTGAAGCCGGTGGCCTCACGGTCGCCGTCGCCCGGGGTCTCCTGGCCGTCCTGGACGACCAGCAGACCGTTGGGGTAGCGCGCGCCGAGGGGCGCGTTCAGGGCGGCGGCCCCGTCGCAGACCTCCGAGCCGTCGAGCGCGGCGGAGGCCCCGGTGATGCGGAAGGCGCCTTCGAACTCGTTGTGGTCGTCGCGTTCGCGGTCGTAGGCGACGAAGGTGTTGTCGCCCTGGCTGGAGGCCAGCAGATAGCCGTCCCCGTCAGCCTCGGTGACCAGGGTGAGGCCCTCGACGTCGGCCGTCAGGCGCTTTCCGCCGTAGCCGGGGTCGGCGCCCGGCACGCACTCCTCGGTCTGCGGGTCGTAGGTGCCGGGAACGCCGTACTCGCGGACCTTGTCGATCAGCTTCGGCGTACCGGTGAGGCCGGCGTCGATGCGCCAGATGCCGACGTCCTCCTGCCCCGCGTACAGGGTGCCGTCGGCGGGGTCGACGACCATGCCCTCGACCTGCGGCAGCTCGCCCGGCTCGGCGCAGGGCGTCCAGGCGGCGCCGTTGGGCAGGCGGAAGGAGGCCGGCAGATCCAGCGTACGGACCTGCTGGTAGCCGACGGTGCCGGCCGGGGTGGGGAGCAGCTCGAGCAGGGCGATCCGCGTGCGGTTGCGCTGGCTGACCATGGCGTAGGAGCGACCGGTCCTGCGGTCGGTCCAGGTGGCCAGGCCGTAGGCGGTCTTCTGCTCGTTGATCTCGGCCTGGTCGGCGGAGAAGACCGGGCGCGCGCCGGGGTCGGTGATGTCGGTGAGCGGGCCGCCGGGCCGGTCCCGGTCGATCCGGTAGATGCGCAGCCGGTCGTTGCCGCGGTCGCTGACCACCGCGACATCGGCGGGCCCGGGGGCCAGGCGCATGCCCTGGACCAGGTCGACGTTGTTGAAGCGGCCGGGCGCGTCGTCGGCGCCCGGTCCGGCCGGGGCGGGGATCGACTGCACCTGGTGCGCGTCCAGGTCGTAGACCCGCAGGCCGCCCTGCTTGGCTGTGGCGACGACCAGGCTGCGGCCGGGGTCGGCGGCGTTGCGCCAGATCGCCGGGTCGTCCGCGTTGGCGTCGCCGCCGGCCTCGTCGTCGTACAGAGGTGCGGTCTCGGCCTTCGGCCGGACGCCGCTGATCGAGGAGGCCTGCGCCGGGAGCGCGAAGGAGGCAGCGAGTGCCGTGCAGAGCACGAGCGCGGAGGCGCGAGCTGCCAGACGTATCGTCATGTTTCTTCCTTGATAGGGGTTCGCCCTGGTAAGGGAGACGCTCGCTGGAGCGCTTGTCATGACCGCGACTGGAAAGTTTCCGGTAGTTGAACTCGCTGCGAAACCCCCAGGGGCCTCGGGGTTCCCGGGGCGCCGTCCCGGTCCGCGAACACGACGGCGGGTGGACAGACCTCTGACGAGCGTAGGCTTACGATCACGATTCTTCCAGCGGAGGAGAGCTGACCGGCCGTGATGCCCCCGTGCTGTGCGATCTGCCGCGCGTCCCTCAGGGACTGCGACTACGAGACCTTCACGCTCGTGTACTTCCGTGCCGTGGCGCCACCGCTCGATCACGAGGGGCATCCCGAGAACGCCGTCTGGTTCTGCGAGAACCACGTCCGGTACACCGAGGGCAAGACCCACATGAGCGCCGTCCTGGCCATGGTCCACGTACGCGCCGCGATCCGGCGCAACGCCCGGAACCCCTGGCCGCTCCCCAGCCTGCCCTGAGCCCCGCGCGCCGCCCGGCGATCCGCGGCGGAGCGCCTCCGGCCGCGAGCTGTTCGCGACGGCGGGGCGGGTGGGGGGCGACCGCTTCCCCCCGGGGGGGGTACGAGGCCCCCGCCGTGGACCGGCAGGGGCCTCCGCTCCGCCGCGAGCGCTACGGGCCCTCCGTCCCGTCCGCGGTCAGCCCGCGACGCGGGCCATCCACGCCTCGACCTCGTCCGCCGAGCGCGGCAGCCCCGCCGAGAGGTTCTCGTGGCCGTCGGCGGTCACCAGCAGGTCGTCCTCGATCCGGACTCCGATGCCGCGCCACTCCTCGGGCACCGTGAGGTCGTCCGGCTGGAAGTACAGGCCCGGCTCCACCGTGAGCACCATGCCCGGCTCCAGCACGCCGTCGACGTACTCCTCGTTGCGCGCCTCGGCACAGTCGTGGACGTCCAGGCCGAGCATGTGCCCGGTACCGGCCATGGTGAAGCGGCGCTGCAGGCCGAGCGCGTAGGCGCGGTCCGCCGGGCCCTCGATGAAGCCCCACTCGACGAGCTTCTCCGCCAGGTACCGCTGTGCCGCCCCGTGGAAGTCGCGGTACGCGGCTCCCGGCTTGACGGCGGCCATGCCCGCCTCCTGGGCCTCGTACACCGCCTCGTACACCGTGCGCTGCACGGGCGTGAACGTGCCGCCGATCGGCAGGGTGCGGGTGACGTCGGCGGTGTAGAGGGTGTGCGTCTCCACGCCGGCGTCGAGCAGGAGCAGGTCGCCGGGACGTACCGGGCCGTCGTTGTCGGTCCAGTGCATGATCGTGGCGTGCTCGCCCGCGGCGCAGATCGAGCCGTAGCCGACGGAGTTGCCCTCCAGCCGGGCGCGGCGGAAGAAGGTGCCCTCGATCCACCGCTCGGAGGACGCGACGGCCCGCGAGAGCTCGCCGACGCAGTCGGTGAAACCGCGCACGGTGGAGTCCACCGCCTTGCGCATCTCCCCGATCTCCCAGGCGTCCTTGACGAGGCGGAGCCCGCTCAGCGCCTCCTCCAGTTCGGCGTCGCGCTCCGGGTCGGTGGTGACGGCGGCCTCCAGCACCGGGTCGATCCCGCGGACGATGCGGGTGGGAACGCCGGGAGCGGCGGCCAGGTCGCCCGCCGCGGTGCGGACGTCGCGGCAGGACAGCCCGAGCACGCGCTCAGACTCGGAGAGGGAGCGGCGGCGGCCCGTCCACAGCTCGGCGGTGTAGCCCAGCCAGAACTCGTCGGTGTCCCGGCCGTCGCGCGGCAGCTGGTAGCAGTACGCGTCGTGGCCGCCGTCCGGGCGGGGCTCGAGCACGAGCGCCCCGTCGCGGGCCTGGTCCCCGGTCATGTGGACGTAGCCGGAGTACGGGCGGAACGGGTAGATGTCGTCGTTCGAGCGGGCTTTGAGGTTGCCGGAGGGGATCACCAGCCGCTCGCCGGGGAAGCGCTCGGAGAGCGCGGCGCGCCGGCGCGCCGCGTACGGGGCCTGCTCGTCGAGCGGGAGGCCGTGCCGTTCGGTGTCCGCCCAGCCCGTCTTCATCAGAGCGGACAGTTCCTCGGAAACCCCCGAGTAGAGGCCGTTCTTGCGACCCTTCGCCACGTCGTGCACCTGCTTCCGGATGGGTTCGACTTGCCGGGAAGCCCCGGCGGCACCCGGACGGTACTGCGGGACGGCATGCCGGGGAGGACCACCTGTGTCAATGGCACTGATCGGCCACCGCTGCCTTGTGGTCGTCGATAATGCGGTGCATGGCGAACGCGAAACTGGGCGAGGCCCTGCGGATGCTGGGCATCGGCCCCACGGCGGGCCGCGTGTACCTGACACTGCTCGAAGCGGCTCCCGCTCCGCTCACCGAGATCGGAGAGGCGGCCGGGCTGGACGGCGCCGAGTTCGCCGCGGCCTACGGCGAGCTGGTCGACGCCGGGCTGGCCAGCGCCGCCGCCGAGGGGGGCGCGGACGTGGTGGCGCCGGTGCCTCCCGCCGCGGGCCTGGAGATCCTCGCCAGGCACCGGGCGGCGGAGCTCGAGGGATCACGCATCACCGTGGGCGGCGCGTTCGAGTCGTTCCGCCGCCAGCGGCTCGCCGCGTACAACGACAACCTCGTCGAGGTGGTGACCGGTGACGCCATCGGCCCGAGGATGCGCCACGCCTGGGCCAGCGCTCGCAAGCAGATCCGCCAGCTCGACTCGCCGCCCTACTTCCCGCTGGCCGGAGCTCTCGACGACGCGCTGGCGACCCTCGCCCGCGGTGTGACGCAGCGGGTCGTCTACTCGAAGGCGTCGCTGGAGGTGCCCGGGCAGCTGGAGACGGCCATCGAGCCGTGCATCGAGGCCGGCGAGCAGGCCCGGGTCGCCCCGGCGGTCCCCGTCAAGCTGGTGATCATCGACGAGGCGTACGCGCTGGTGTCGCTGTCGATCAGGGAGGCGGACGTGCACAACACCATGCTGGTGGTCCAGCCGTGCGGCCTGCTCTCCGCACTCCTCGCCCTGTTCGAGCAGACCTGGCAGCAGGCCCTTCCCTTCCACGGCCGCGCCACCCGCCCGGCGGGCCTGCCGCCGTCCGACCGCCGGCTGCTCCGCCTCCTCGCCGGCGGCGCGAGCGACGAGGTCATCGCCCGCGAGCTGGGCATCAGCCGCCGCACCTTCTTCCGCCGGCTCCAGGTCCTGATGGCCCGCCTGGGAGCCGAGAACCGCTTCCAGATGGCCCTTCAGGCACAGCGCAGCGGCTGGTTGTGAGCAACGGCGTCAGGCGCCGACCGCACGGGCGCCACGTCCGCATCGCGGAGCTCGGCGACACCCCGTGACATCGGCGGCCCGACGTCACGGGGCGTCCTCGTACCGGCCGGCCGTCAGGAAGACCGCCGGCCGGCGGTACCGGCTACCGGCTACCGGCTGAGCGACTTGAGCGCCGCCGCGTCGTACGGCTTCAGCTCGTCGAAGCGGTTGCCGAGGACCTTCGCCGCCCACTGCGGGTCCTGGAGCAGCGCCCGGCCGACGGCGACCATGTCGAACTCGTCGCGCTCCATGCGGTCCAGGAGGTTGTCGATGTCGCCGAGCGCCGCGCCCTCGCCCGTGAAGGCGCGGATGAAGTCCCCGTCGAGACCGACCGACCCGACGGTGATGGACGGCCGGCCGGTGAGCTTCTTGGTCCAGCCCGCCAGGTTCAGGTCCGAGCCTTCGAATTCCGGGAGCCAGTAGCGGCGGGTGGAGGCGTGGAAGACGTCGACTCCGGCCGCTGCCAGCGGGGCCAGGATCGCCTCCAGCTCCTCCGGGGTCTGCGCGAGCCGGGCGTCGTAGGCCTCCTGCTTCCACTGCGAGTAGCGGAAGATCACGGGGAAGTCGGCCGGGACGCGCTCGCGCACCGCCGCCACGATCTCCGCGGCGAACTTCGTACGGGCGACCGCGTCGCCGCCGTACGCGTCGGTGCGGCGGTTGGTCCGCTCCCAGAGGAACTGGTCGAGCAGGTAGCCGTGGGCGCCGTGCAGTTCCACGCCGTCGAAGCCGATCCGGACGGCCTCCGCGGCGGCCTCGGCGAACGCGCCGATCACGTCGTCGAGGTCGGCGAGGGTCATCGCCTTGCCGGTCCCCTCGGTGCCGTCCACGCGGATGCCGGAGGGGCCGACGGCGGGCGCGTCGGCGTACGGCGCGTCGCCCTGATTGCGCACCATCCCTATGTGCCACAGCTGGGGCACGATCGTGCCGCCGGCCTCGTGCACGGCCGCGGCGACCTCCGCCCACGCCGCCAGCTGCTCCTCGCCGTGGAACCGCGGCACCCGGTCGCTCTGTCCGGCGGACTCGTGGCCCACGTACGTTCCCTCGGTGATGACCAGGCCCACGCCCGCGGCGGCGCGGCTGGCGTAGTACGCCCGCACGTCCTCGCCGGGTACGCCGCCGGGCGAGAACATCCGCGTCATCGGCGCCATCGCGATGCGGTTGGGGACGGTCAGACCGTTCAGCGCGACGGGCCGGGAAAGGATCTCGGCCGCGCGGGAGGCGGTGGACGTGGTGACGGTCATGCGGGTCCTCCGGGTTGAGACTGTGGCTCGTCGGGGTGACAACCTGGAGTGCATAGTACACATGCTATGTATCATGCATATTGCTACGGTCTGGCCGGCGCTCGGGACTTCGTGACCTCACGCCGAGCCGTCCACGGGTCCGCGGGTCCGCCGGTCCACGGGTCCGCGATAATGAAGCGCCGGAAGGAGCGTGAGGCGCAGTGCTGGAGAAACTGGAGCGGGAGCTGATGCTGCTCTCACGGCACCAGGTGCTGGCCCGGCGCGACCGCGACCCCGAGCGCCTGGAGCGGTCCGCGTACCTGCTGCTCAGCAGGATCGACACACAGGGCCCCATGTCCATCGGACAGCTGTCAGAGGCCTTCGGCCTCGACACCTCGACCGTGAACCGCCAGACGGCCGCTCTGCTGCGCTGCGGACTGGCCGAGCGCGTCGCGGACCCGGACGGCGGCATGGCCCGCAAGCTGCGCATCACCGCCGAGGGCGGGCGCCGGCTCGCCGCGGACCGCGAGGTCAACCGTTCCTGCCTGGCCCGGGTGGTCGCCGACTGGTCCCCCGAGGAGATACAGGAGCTGGAGGACGTGCTGGTCCGGCTCAACCGGAGCGCGGAGGCCCTGGAAGGACGGCACTGGCCGCGCACGGAAGAAGACGGCGCCTAAGGGCTTGCAGATCATTAACACGGTGTTTTGATCTTGTTGTCCTCGCCGGTCTGTGCCTGGACTCGGGCCTGAAGGGCGGCGAGGGATGT
>NZ_JBVHWK010000041.1:0-20216 GCF_055569445.1 Streptomyces sp. NPDC029122
CCCCCCCCCCCCCCCCCCCCCCCCCCCCCCCCCCCCCCCCCCCCCCCCCCCCCCCCCCCCCCCCCCCCCCCCCCCCCCCCCCCCCCCCCCCCGCCCCGTACCCCTCGGCGGTCTAGCCGGCCAGGCAGGAGGGGCCGAGCAGCACCTTGAGGTCGCCGAAGAGGGCCGGGTCGGGCTGGACCCGGTGCCGGTCGAGGCGGAGCACGGTGGTGGTGCGCGGCCCCTGGAGCTTGATCCGCACCTCGGTGTTGCCCTTGTGGTGGCGCAGGATCTCGCCCAGCCGGGTCACCATCGGCGGGGTGACCTTGACGGTGGGGATGGTGAGGACGACGGGGGCGTTGGTACCGGCCGAGGACAGGTCGGGGACCATCATCTCCATCGCGACCAGCCGGGGGACGTCCTCGCGCTTGTCGAGGCGGCCCTTGACGAAGACGACGGTGTCCTCGACCAGCTGGGTGGAGACGAGCTGGTAGGTCGCGGGGAAGAACATGCACTCGATGGAGCCGGCCAGGTCCTCGACGGTGGCGATGGCCCAGGCGTTGCCCTGCTTGGTCATCTTGCGCTGGAGGCCCGAGATGATGCCGCCGATGGTGACGACGGCGCCGTCGGAGTGCTCCCCGCCGGTGAGCTGGGAGATGCCGGCGTCCGTCTTGTCGGACAGGACGTGCTCCAGGCCGAAGAGCGGGTGGTCGGAGACGTAGAGGCCGAGCATCTCGCGCTCCTGGGCGAGCAGGTAGGACTTCTCCCACTCGACGTCGGAGAACTCCACGTCGAGGCCGAAGCCGGGCTCGTCGCCGCCGTCCTCGTCACCCATTCCGCCGAAGAGGTCGAACTGCCCCTCGGCCTCCTTGCGCTTGACCGCGACCACGTTGTCGATCATCGACTCGTGGTGGGCGACCAGGCCCTTGCGGGTGTGGCCCATCTCGTCGAAGGCCCCGGCCTTGATCAGCGACTCGATGGTGCGCTTGTTGCAGACGACGGCCTCGACCTTGTCCAGGAAGTCCGGGAAGGAGGAGAACTTCCCCTTGGACTTCCTGGTCTTGATGATCGAGTCGACGACGTTCTGGCCGACGTTGCGCACGGCGGTGAGCCCGAAGAGGATCACGTCGTCGCCCTGGGCGGCGAAGTTGGACTCCGATTCGTTCACGTTCGGCGGGAGCACCTTGATGCCCATGCGGCGGCACTCGTTGAGGTAGATCGCGGACTTGTCCTTGTCGTCCTTGACCGAGGTGAGCAGGCCGGCCATGTACTCGGCCGGGTAGTTCGCCTTGAGGTAGGCGGTCCAGTAGGAGACCAGGCCGTACGCGGCCGAGTGGGCCTTGTTGAAGGCGTAGCCGGCGAAGGGGACCAGGACGTCCCAGAGCTTCTGGATGGCCTCGTCGGAGTAGCCGTTCTTGCGGGCTCCCGCCTGGAAGATCGTGAAGTTCTTCGCCAGCTCCTCGGGCTTCTTCTTGCCCATGACGCGGCGCAGGATGTCGGCCTCGCCGAGCGAGTACCCGGCGATGATCTGGGCGGCCTTCTGCACCTGCTCCTGGTAGACGATCAGGCCGTAGGTGACCGCGAGCACCTCTTCGAGCGGCTTCTCCAGCTCGGGGTGGATCGGGGTGATCTCCTGCTGCTTGTTCTTGCGCAGGGCGTAGTTCGTGTGGGAGTTCATGCCCATCGGGCCCGGGCGGTAGAGCGCGGACACGGCGGAGATGTCTTCGAAGTTGTCGGGCTTCATCAGGCGCAGCAGGGAGCGCATGGGCCCGCCGTCGAACTGGAAGACGCCGAGGGTGTCGCCCCGGCCGAGCAGTTCGAAGGTCTTGGGGTCGTCGAGCGGGAGGGCCAGGAGGTCGATGTCGATCCCCTTGTTGGCCTTCACCATCTTGACGGCGTCGTCCATGATCGTCAGGTTGCGCAGGCCGAGGAAGTCCATCTTCAGCAGGCCGAGCGATTCGCAGCTCGGGTAGTCCCACTGGGTGATGGTGACGCCGTCGGTGTGCCGCACCCAGACGGGGACGTGGTCCACGATCGGCTCGCTGGCCATGATCACGCCGGCGGCGTGCACGCCCATCTGGCGGACGAGGCCCTCCACACCGCGGGCGGTGTCGATGACCTTCTTCACGTCGGGCTCGTTCTCGTACATGCTGCGGATCTCGCCGGCCTCGCTGTAGCGGGGGTGCGAGGGGTCGAGGATGCCGGAGAGCGGGATGCCCTTGCCGAGGACGTCGGCGGGCATGGCCTTGGTGAGGCGGTCGCCCATGGCGTACGGGTAGCCGAGGACGCGGGCCGAGTCCTTGATCGCGTTCTTGGCCTTGATGGTGCCGTAGGTGCCGATCATGGCGACCTTGTCCTGGCCGTACTTCTCCGTGACGTACCGGATCACCTCGACGCGCCTGCGCTCGTCGAAGTCGATGTCGACATCGGGCATGGAGACGCGCTCGGGGTTCAGGAAGCGCTCGAAGATCAGGCCGTGCGGGATCGGGTCGAGGTCGGTGATGCCCATGGCGTAGGCGACGATCGAGCCGGCCGCGGAGCCTCGGCCGGGGCCCACCGCGATGCCCTGGTTCTTGGCCCACATGATGAAGTCGGCGACCACGAGGAAGTAGCCCGGGAAGCCCATCGAGATGATCGTGTCCATCTCGTACTCGACCTGCCGCATGCGGTCCTCGGGGATGCCCCCGGGGAAGCGGCGGTGCATGCCGCGCATGGTCTCCTCGCGGAACCAGGTGACCTCGGTGTAGCCCTCCGGGATGTCGAACTTCGGCATCAGGTTCCGGAAGGTGAACATGCCCTCGGTGTCGATCTGGTCCGCGACCAGCTTGGTGTTGGCGCAGCCCTCCTGCCAGGCGTCCGAGGAGTCGATCGCGTACAT
Source organism: Streptomyces sp. NPDC029122 (assembly GCF_055569445.1). Lineage (NCBI taxonomy): Bacteria > Bacillati > Actinomycetota > Actinomycetes > Kitasatosporales > Streptomycetaceae > Streptomyces > Streptomyces sp. NPDC029122. Next base: position 2,858 of record NZ_JBVHWK010000041.1, read on the forward strand.
CTCGTCGGTCGACTTCAGGTAGTAGCCGGAGCCGTCGAAGCGGAAGCGGTCGGGGTCCGAGAGGTTCTTGCCGGTCTGGATGCACAGCAGGGCGTCGTGGGCGGCGGCCTCGTGCGCGTACGTGTAGTGCGAGTCGTTCGTGACCAGCGGCGGGATGCCGAGCTTCTTGCCGATCTCCAGCAGGCCGTCGCGGACCCGGCGCTCGATCTCGATGCCGTGGTCCATCAGCTCCAAAAAGTAGCGGTCCTTGCCGAAGATGTCCTGGTACTCGGAGGCCGACTTCAGGGCCTCGTCGAACTGGCCGAGGCGAAGGCGCGTCTGGAGCTCGCCGGAGGGGCAGCCGGTGGAGGCGATCAGGCCCTCCGACCACTTGCTGATGGTCTCCTTGTCCATGCGCGGCCACTTCGTGAGCCAGCCCTCGGCGTACGCGTCGGACGACAGCCGGAAGAGGTTGTGCAGTCCGGTGGCGTTCGCCGCCCAGATCGTCTTGTGGGTGTAACCGCCGGAGCCGGAGACGTCGTCCCGCTTCTGGTGGGGCTGGCCCCACTGGATGCGGCGCTTGTTGCGCCGGGACTCGGGGGCGACATAGGCCTCGATGCCGATGATCGGGGTGATCCCGGCCTTCTGGGCGGTGTGGAAGAAGTCGTACGCCCCGTGGAGGTTGCCGTGGTCGGACATGGCGATGTGCGTCATGCCCATTTCATTGCAGGCAGCGAACATGTCCTTCAGCCGCGCGGCACCGTCCAGCAGCGAGTACTGGGTGTGGACGTGCAGGTGCGTGAACGGCGTCTTGGTCACGGTGGGGGCCTCCTGAGGAGAGAGGGGCGGCAGCTTCGAATCCTACGTCCCACGAGTGACAGGGGGTGGGCACCGACGGGTACGGTCGTGCGTTGCAGAACCAGGAAGACAGGTCCGGCGTCCAGTCGGTCAGAAGCCGTACCACCCCTTGCACCAGGAGGCATCCGCCATGGCGGTCACCGAGACCACCGACGAACAGCGCGCCGAGCAGATACTCGATGTGTTCGACACCGCATTCGGCCGGCTGCTCGCCGTCGACCCCGCCGCCTTCCAGGTCAAGTTCCGGAAGATGGCCGCCTCCGCCTTCGCCTTCTACCGGGGCACGGCCTGCCTCTTCTACGCCGACCTGGAGCGCGACCGCCACGGCGGGCCCTACCTGGACGAGCGCACCGGCCGGGTCTGGATCCACGGCGACCTGCACGCCGAGAACTTCGGCACGTACATGGACTCCAACGGCCGGCTGGTGTTCAACGTGAACGACTTCGACGAGGCGTACGTGGGCCCCTTCACCTGGGACCTCAAGCGCTTCGCCGCCTCCGTCGCCCTGATCGGCTACACCAAGGCGCTCAGCGACGAGCAGATCAGCGCCCTCGTGCGGACGTACGCGGCCGCCTACCGGGAGCGGATCCACCTGCTCGCGGCCGGACGCGAGAGCAGCTACGAGGACGTGGCGCCCTCCTTCACCCTGGACACCGCCGACGGCGCCCTGCTGGGGGCGCTGCGCGCGGCCCGCGCCCGCACCCGCTTCTCCCTGCTGGACTCCATGACCGAGATCCGTGACCACGAGCGCCGCTTCACCGGCGGCGGCGGGGCGATCGAGCTGGACGCGGCCACCCGGTACAAGGTGCTGGCCGCCTTCGACGGGTACCTGGAGACCCTCCCGGAGGAGTCCCTGGTGCGGCCGGACTCCTACCGGGTCAAGGACGTGGTGGGCCGGCGGGGCGTGGGCATCGGCTCGGCCGGCCTGCCCTCGTACAACATCCTGCTGGAGGGGCACAGCGACGCCCTGGAGAACGACGTCGTGATCTACCTCAAGCAGGCGCAGATCCCGGCCGTGTCCCGGCACGTCACCGACCGGGCGGTCCGGGAGTACTTCCAGCACGAGGGCCACCGTACGGTGATCTCCCAGCGCGCCCTGCAGGCGCACGCCGACCCGTGGCTGGGCTGGACCGAGCTGGACGGCTCCGGGCAGCTGGTCGCGGAGGTCTCCCCGTACGCGGTGGACCTGGACTGGTCGGACCTGGACGACCCGGAGGAGATCGCGGCGGTGGTCGCGGACCTGGGCCGGGCGACGGCCACCATGCACGCCTCGGCCGACGAGGCCGAGAGCGGGCAGTCCCTGGTGCCCTTCTCCACCGAGCGGGCCATCGACGCGGTGATCGCCGCCGACGAGGAGGGCTTCCCCGAGCTGCTGGTCGACTTCGCCCACGCGTACGGCGCCCGGGCCCGCGCCGACCACCAGATCTTCGTGGACCTCTTCCGCAACGGCCGGATCCGGTCGTAAGCCATGGGGCGCAGGGGGTGCCGGGCCTCGATTCACAGGCCCAGGGGGCCTCTTCCACAGGAAGTCATGGCACACTCGCGACGATGGACATATCTGGGGTGAGGATCCGGGGGCTGCGGGCCGCGCTGTTCAGCGCGCTCGTCGTGCTGCTCTCGGCCGGCTCCCACGTGCTCATGTCCCGGGTCCCGCTGCCGCCCGCGCTGATCGCCGGCGCCTTCGCCGGGGTCTTCGCGATCGCCTTCGCACTGGCCGGCCGGGAGCGGGGCTTCGGCCCGATCGCCGGGCTGCTGGTACCGCTGGAGCTGGCGGCCGACACCGTCCTCACCGCCGGGCAGCACGCCTGCTACGGCCCGGCGGGCGGGCCGGTGTCCGGGCCGCTGCGCGCGATGGGCCTGGACGCGCTGTGCGGCGGGACCCCCGTGGGCGGGCCGCTGACCGAGGTGGCCGGGCCCGCCGGGGATCCGGCGGCGCTGCTGGCCTCGCCCGGGCCGTGGACGCCCTGGCTGCTGCTCGGCGCGCACGTCACCGTCGGGCTGGTCGCCGCCGCGTGGCTGCGGCACGGCGAGCGGGCCCTGGTGCGGCTGCTGCGGGCGGTCGCCGCCTTCGCGTTCCGGCCGCTGCTGCTGGCGGCGGCCTCGGCCGGGGCGGTCCCCGGGCGGGCCGGGCGGGCGCTGCGGACGGTGTTCCGCGGCGCGGTGGCCCGTACCCGCTTCCCGGCGCACTCCGTGGGCCTGCGGGGTCCTCCCGTACGTGTGGCGCCCTCGGGCGCCTGAGCGCGTACGGCAGTCCCCCTCAGCCCTCCACGGAGATCGTCATGAGTTCACGCAACACCCAGAAGAACAAGGCCGCCGCCCGCGAGCGGCTGCGCATCGAGCGCGAGCAGCAGGCGAAGAAGGACAGGGCCCGGCGCCAGCTGGTCGTGGCCGGCGCGGCCGTCGCCGTCCTGGCGCTGGCCGGCGGCGTCGGCTACGCGGTCGTGCAGGCCAACGAGCCCGGCTACTGGGACAAGGCCGCCGAGGCCGAGTTGGTCAAGCCGAAGAACGCCACGGGCGAGGACGGCCTGACCGTGGTCATCGGCAAGCCCGAGGCGAAGAAGACCCTGGAGCTGTACGAGGACTCGCGCTGCCCGGCCTGCGCCACCTTCGAGCAGTCGGTCGGCGAGCAGGTCAAGAAGGACGTCGAGGCGGGCAAGTACAAGCTCCGGTACTTCGGTGCGACCTTCATCGACAACGGCGTCAAGGGCGAGGGCTCGAAGAACGCCCTGAGCGCGCTGGGCGCTGCGCTGAACGTGAGCCCGCAGGCCTTCCTCGACTACAAGGGCGCGCTCTACTCGAAGGCGCTGCACCCCGACGAGACCGTCGACAGCTTCGGCAAGGACGACTACCTGCTGAAGGTCGCGGACACCGTCCCGGCGCTGAAGGACAACGCCGAGTTCAAGAAGGCGGTCCAGGACGGCACGTACGACCGGTGGGCCATGGACATGTCGAAGGCCTTCAACGAGTCCGGCGTGAAGGGGACCCCGACGCTGAAGATGGACGGCAAGAAGATCGAGACCCCGGCGACGCCGGAGGCCTTCACCGCGGCGATCGACAAGGCCCTCGCGGGCTGACGGAGCGACGGACCGACGGGCTGATGTCCTGACAGATCCGGTCATACCGCCGGATCCGCCCCAACGGGCGGGCGAACTCTCGGAGTTCGCCCGCCCGTTGCCGTTCCGTGGCTGTTCCCCGCCATGTACTGATCAGTAATATGATCACCCGTGACCAGTCATCTCACCCCTTCACACCCGCGCCGCCGTACGGTCGTCCTGGCCGCCGCGGCCACGGCCGCGCTCGCGCCGATCAGCACCCTCGGCGGCCAGGCGGCCCACGCGGCGGGGGCCGCGCCCGCCTTCCTCCACGGCGTCGCCTCCGGCGACCCGCTGCCCGACGGGATCCTGCTCTGGACCCGTATCACCCCGACTCCCGAAGCGGTGCCCGGCTCCGGCCTGGGCCCGGCCACCGCGGTGGGCTGGGAGGTGGCCGAGGACAAGGCCTTCTCCCGGGTCGTCGCGAGCGGTTCCGTCACCGCCACCGCCGCCTCCGACCACACGGTCAAGGCGGACGTGCGCGGCCTGCGGCCGCAGACCCCGTACTGGTACCGGTTCACCGCCGGCTCCACCGTCTCCCCCGTCGGCCGCACCCTGACCGCCCCGGCGGCCGACGCCACCACGCCCGGCATCCGCTTCGGCGTGGTCTCCTGCGCCAACTGGGAGTCCGGCTACTTCTCCGCCTACCGGCACCTGGCCGCCCGCACCGACCTGCACGCGGTGCTGCACCTGGGCGACTACATCTACGAGTACCAGACCGGCGGTTACCCCGAGGCGAAGTACGTCGTACGCCAGCACGAGCCGAAGAACGAGATCGTCTCGCTCTCCGACTACCGCACCCGGCACGGCAAGTACAAGACGGACGGCGACCTCCAGGCCCTGCACGCGGCCCACCCGGTCGTCGCCATCTGGGACGACCACGAGTTCGCCGACAACACCTGGTCCGGCGGCGCCGGGAACCACACGCCGGACACCGAGGGCGACTGGGCGGCCCGCGCGGCCGCCGCCAAGCAGGCGTACTTCGAGTGGATGCCCGTACGCCCCTCCACGGCGGGCACCGTCTACCGGCGGCTGCAGTTCGGCACCCTCGCCGACCTGCACCTGCTGGACCTGCGCTCCTTCCGCTCGGAGCAGGTCAAGACCGGCAACGGCTCGGCGGACGACCCGGAGCGCACGCTCACCGGGCGCGCCCAGCTGGACTGGCTCAAGTCCGGGCTGGCGTCCTCCAACGCGACCTGGAAGCTGGTCGGCACCTCCGTGATGATCTCGCCGGTGGCCTTCGCCTCGCTGCCCGCGCACCTGCTGAAGCCGCTCGCGCGCCTGCTGGGCCTGCCCGAGGGCGGGATAGCGGTCAACACGGACCAGTGGGACGGCTACACGGACGACCGCAAGGAGCTCCTGGGCCACTTGAAGGACCGGAACATCAAGAACACGGTGTTCCTGACCGGCGACATCCACATGGCGTGGGCGAACGACGTCCCGGTGAACATGGCGACGTACCCGGGCTCGGGCACGGCGGCCACCGAGTTCGTGGTGACCTCGGTGACCTCCGACAACATCGACGACATGCTGCACGTGGCGCCGCACACCCTCTCGGTCGTGGCCGAGGGCGCCATCAAGGCGGCGAACTGGCACGTCAAGTGGCTGGACATGGACTCGCACGGTTACGGCGTGCTGGACGTGACGGCCGAGCGCTCGCAGATGGACTACTACGTGGTCTCGGACAAGCGGCGGCAGGACGCGAGCTCCTCCTGGGCCCGCTCGTACCGCACGCTGAACGGCAGCCAGAAGGTGGAACGGGCCGACCAGCCGGTTCGCTGACCCTCCGTCAAATCTGCTGCGAATCGGGGCTCCTGGTGCAGACCAGGAGCCCCACCCGTCACATCGGCAACAAATCTTTAACCTACGAGTACTTGCCATCTTGATGACATGCACACATAAACTTCCGGCCAGCGTGAGGAAATCCCTCACCCCCCACCACGCTTGCCGAGGAGTCAACGTGCGCGCCGTCGCCCGCATATCCCCCCTTCTCCGCCGCCGCCTCATGGGTACGGCCGTCCTGGCCTCCACCCTGGCGTTCGCCCCCCTGACCGCGCCCGCCACGGTCGCCGCGGCCGCCCCCCACGCGGACGAGATCTGCGCCGAGGACGGCTCCGCCCCGGCCAACGCCCGTGTCGCCAAGCCCAAGGATGACCACGCGGCCGAGCCCAACGAGGTCACCGAGGCCCAGGTCAAGGCCATGGACGCCGACCTGAAGAAGAAGCTCGGCGAGGTCCGGCTGTCCCCGCAGCAGGTCTACGGCGTCGGCGCGGCCGCCACCGTCACGAACATCCCGGTGTACGTCCACGTCATCACCTCCGGCACCGCCGGCAAGCTGACCGCCACGGACATCAGCAACCAGCTCGCCGTCCTCAACGCCGCCTACAGCGGCCAGGGCACGGGCAACGTCGACGCCGGCTTCCAGTTCACCCTGGCCGGAACCGACTACACCGACAACGCCTCCTGGTACAACGTGTCCAGCGGCAGCCAGGCCGAGAAGGACATGAAGAACGCCCTGCGCAAGGGCGACAAGAACGCGCTCAACATCTACACCGCCAACCTCGGCGGCGGCCTGCTCGGCTGGGCGACCTTCCCGAGCTCCTACGCCTCCCAGCCCAAGATGGACGGCGTGGTCCTCCTCAACACCTCGCTGCCCGGCGGCTCCGCCGCCAACTACAACGAGGGCGACACCGCCACCCACGAGGTCGGCCACTGGATGGGCCTGTACCACACCTTCCAGGGCGGCTGCTCGGGCAGCGGCGACTCCGTCTCCGACACCCCGGCCGAGAAGAGCCCGGCCTACGAGTGCCCGACCGGCCGCGACTCCTGCGCCACCAAGGCGGGCGTCGACCCGATCCACAACTTCATGGACTACACGTACGACTCCTGCATGTACCAGTTCACCGCGGGCCAGGTCTCGCGGATGAAGAGCATGTGGACCGCCTACCGCACCGTCTGATCCGGCGGCTCTCCCGCATTCACGGCACTGCCCCCCGGCGCCCGGCGCCGGGGGGCAGTGCCCCGTGGTCCTACAGTGTGTCCAGGAAGGCCAGCGCGGCCTTCCAGGTCTCCTCCGCGGCCTGCGCGTCGTAGTCCTCCAGCTCCGGGTCCGTGAACAGGTGCCCCGCGCCCGGATAGCTGTGGACCTCCACGTCCGCCCCGGCCCGCCGCATCCGCAGGTACCAGGCCGTCAGCCAGTCGTGCGTCTCGTACGGGTCCGGGTCCGCGATGTGCAGCTGCACCGGCAGCTCGTCCGCCGAGGCGTCCTCCTCCAGATCCGCCGTACCGTGCAGGAGCAGCAGGCCCCGGGCCTTGTCGTCGGCCAGCGCCAGGTGCTGCGCGACGGAACCGCCGAAGGAGAAGCCGGCGTACACCAGGCCCTGGTCGGAGTGGGGCGCCGACGCCAGCACCGCCCGCTTGAGCAGCTCGTCGCGGCCCACCTGCTCCTGGTGGGCCACACCCTCCTCGAACGTGGCGAACGTACGGCCCTCGAAGAGGTCCGGCACCTGCACCCGGTGCCCGGCCGCGCGCAGCCGCTCGGCCGCGGCGTGCACCGCGGGCCGCAGCCCGTACGTCGAATGGAAGAGCATGATGTTCATGCCCTCCATCGTGCCATTCGTACGGAAAGCAGGAGTCCGGGGGCGCCCCGTGGATACGTTCTCCCCCATGGAGATGGAGAACGTCCTGCGTCCCGCCCTGGTCGTCTGCGCCGCCCTGGTCCTCACCCTGATCGCGGGCTGGCTGCTCGACCTGCTGCTGCGCCAGGCCGACGCCCGGCACCCCGAGACCCCGCTGTGGGGTCTGCTGCGCCGGTGCCGCCTGCCCTTCCGGCTCGTCCTCGGCACCGCGGTGCTCCAGGCCGCGTACCGGCCGGCGGACCTCCTCCCCGCCCACGCGGCCGGGGTGGGCCACTTCCTCACCCTGGTCCAGATCGCCTCCACCGCCTGGCTGCTCGTCGGCATCGCGGCGGCGGTCGTCGAGGCGGCCTACGCCCGCTACGCCGCCGCCTCCCCCGACGACGCGCGGGTGCGCCGCGTCCGCACCCAGGTCACCCTGATCCAGCGGGTGCTCACGGCCGTGGCCGTGGTGGTCGCCGTCGCCGCGATGCTGCTGACCTTCCCGCCGATGCGCACGGTCGGCGCCTCGGTGCTCGCCTCCGCCGGGGTGCTCGGCATCGTCGCGGGCATCGCCGCGCAGGCCTCCCTCGGCAACCTCTTCGCCGGGCTGCAGATCGCGTTCGGGGACACCGTGCGCATCGGGGACACCGTGGTCGTGGACAAGGAGTGGGGGAAGGTCGAGGAGATCACCCTGACCTTCCTGGTGGTCCGCACCTGGGACGAGCGCCGGATCACGATGCCGGTCTCGTACTTCACCAGCAAGCCGTACGAGAACTGGTCGCGCGGCGGCGCCCAGATGACGGGCACCGTCTTCTGGCACCTGGACCACTCGGCCCCGGTCGCCCTCATGCGGGACAAGCTCGCCGAGCTCCTCGAGGACGTCCCCGAATGGGACGGCCGCACCGGCAGCCTTGCCGTCACCGACACCACCCCGCACACCATCGTGGTCCGCGCGGTGGTCACCGCGAAGGACGCCGACGACGTGTGGACCGTGCGCTGCGCGGTCCGCGAGCGGATGATCGCCTGGCTGGCCGCCCGCCATCCGTACGCCCTCCCCCGCGTCACCACCGCGGAGGCGGCCCGGCAACCGGACTGAGCCACGTCACCGGCGGCCTACGCGCCGCGCAGGCTCCGCACGTCCAGGTGGCGCAGCACCCGGTCGACGATCTCCGGGTCGGAGCCCGGTTCGCTGCGCGCCGCCAGCACCTCGTGCCGGGCGGCGGACATCATCTCCCGCTGGATGCGCTGGACGTCGCGGATCCGCTCCACCCGCTTCGCGTAGGCCTCGCGCCGCTCCTCGTCGACCAGGTCGGGGCTGATCCGGGCCCCGACGTCGTACGCGCGCCGGTACAGCACCTCGACCAGGTCCTCGGGGAGGTCCTCGGACTCCTCGATCTCCTTGAGCCGCCGTTTCGCGGCCTTCGCCGCCCGCAGCGCCAGCCGCCGCTCGGTCTCCCGGTCCTCGTCCGTGTCCGCTTCCACCCCGAGCCGCCGCACCAGCCACGGCAGGGTCAGCCCCTGGAACACGAGCGTGGTCATGATCACCGCGAAGGCGATGAAGACGATCTCGTCGCGCGCCGGGAAGGGCTCGCCGCCCTCCGTACGCAGGGGCAGCGCCAGGGCCAGCGCCACCGAGGCCACCCCGCGCATGCCCGCCCACCACATCACGACGCTCTCCCGCCAGCTCAGCGGGATGTCCTCGTCGTAGTCGCGGCGCCGGTGCAGCCGCTTGGCCAGCCAGCCCGCCGGCAGCAGCCAGACCAGCCGTACGCCGACCACCACCGCGACCACCACCGCCGCCCAGCCGGCCATGTCCCACTCGCGGCCCCGGGCCACCCCGAAGACGTGGTGCAGCTCCAGCCCGATCAGTCCGAACGCCACCCCGGTGACCAGCGTGTCGACGATCTCCCAGAACGTGTGCCCGGCGAGACGGCCCAGCACGTCGTCGGCGTCGCCCGCGTACTCGGCGAGGAACAGGGCCGTCGTCAGCACGGCCAGCACCCCCGAGCCCTGGAACTCCTCCGCGACCACGTACGCGACGAACGGCAGCAGCAGCGTCAGCCCGATCTGGAGGGTGGCGTCCCCGAGCCGGCCCATCAGCCGGTTCGCGGCCCAGCCGAGCGCCAGCCCGACGGCCAGCGCCACCACGGCGGACAGCACGAACTCCCCGAGCGCCTCGGGCCAGGAGAAGCTGCCGCTGACGACGGCGGCGACGGCCACGTGGTAGAGCACGATGGCGGTGACGTCGTTGAACAGGCCCTCGCCCTCCAGGATGGACACCATCCGGCGCGGCAGCCCGAGCGCCCCGGCCACGGCGGTGGCGGCGACGGGATCGGGCGGGGCGACGAGCGCGCCGAGGGCGACGGCGGCCGCCAGTGGCAGGCCGGGCACGACGGCGTGCGCGACACCGGCCACGGCGGCGGTGGTCACGAACACCAGGGCCACGGCCAGCAGCAGGATGGGCCGGAGGTTCGCGGCGAACTGCCGCCAGGAGGTGCGCTGCGCGGAGGCGTACAGCAGCGGCGGCAGCACCAGCGGCAGGATGTACTCGGGCGGGATGTCCACATTGGGCACGGCCGGCACCAGCGCCAGCACGACCCCGCCGAGGGTCATCAGGACGGGCGCCGGCAGCCCCAGCCGGTCCCCCAGCGGTACGGTGACCACGGCGCCGAGCAGCAGGACGAAGAGCAGAGCGAGCTGATCCACTCCCCCACCCTGTCAGAAGCGGCGCCGCACCCGGGGATTTCGGCCGCGCCCCCCGGGCACGCCCCCGGGCCGCCCCTCTAGGGCAGGGTCCGGCGCATCGCCCGGTGCGGGATGCCCGCGTCCTCGAACTCCGGGCCGTACGCCTCGTACCCCAGCCGCTCGTAGAAGCCCAGCGCGTGCGTCTGCGCGCCGAGGTCCACGGCCGCCAGCCCCAGCCGGACGGCCTCCGCCTCGATCGCGCGGACCAGTGCCACCCCGACGCCCAGCCCGCGCGCGGACGCGCGTACGGCCAGCCGCCCGAGGGAACCGACCTCCGGGGACCCGGTCTTGCCCAGGGCGCCGGGCCCGTGCAGCAGCCGGCCGGTGCCCAGGGGCTCCCCGTCCGGGCCGACGGCCAGCACGTGCAGCGCGCCCGCGTCGTAGGCGTCGTACTCGACCGACTCCGGCACGGACTGCTCCACCACGAACACCTCGGTCCGCACGGCGTAGCAGGCCGCGAGGTCGGCCTCGGAAGAGGCCACCCTCACCGTGACGGGCGGGGCGGGGGTCACTGGCTCTCGGCCCGGATCACATCCAGCGCGTGCTGCAGGTCCGCCGGGTAACCGCTCTCGAACTCCACCCACTGCCCGTCGGCGGGGTGCTCGAAGCCGAGCCGCACCGCGTGCAGCCACTGCCGGGTCAGGCCCAGCCGCTTCGCGACGGTGGGGTCGGCCCCGTAGGTCAGGTCGCCGACGCAGGGGTGGCGGTGCGCGGACATGTGCACGCGGATCTGGTGCGTGCGCCCCGTCTCCAGCTTGATGTCCAGCAGCGACGCCGCGCGGAACGCCTCGATCAGGTCGTAGTGGGTGACGGAGTCCTTGCCGTCCTGGGTCACCGCCCACTTGTAGTCGGCGCTCGGGTGACGTCCGATCGGCGCGTCGATCGTGCCGCTCATCGGGTCCGGGTGGCCCTGCACCAGCGCGTGGTAGCGCTTGTCCACGACCCGCTCGCGGAACTGGTTCTTCAGCGAGGTGTAGGCGCGCTCGGACTTGGCCACGGCCATCAGGCCGGAGGTGCCGACGTCGAGGCGGTGCACGATGCCCTGGCGCTCGGAGGCGCCGGAGGTGGAGATCCGGTAGCCCGCGGCGGCGAGGCCGCCGATGACGGTGGTGCCGGTCCAGCCGGGGCTGGGGTGGGCGGCGACGCCGACGGGCTTCATGATGACCACGACGTCGTCGTCGTCGTGGATGATCTCCATGCCGGGTACGGGCTCGGCCACGAGCTCGACGGGCCGCGGCGGGGCGGGCATCTCGACCTCGAGCCAGGCGCCGCCGTGGACGCGTTCGGACTTGCCGACGACACTGCCGTCGACCGAGACCTTCCCCTCCGCCGCCAGCTCGGCCGCCTTCGTCCGGGAGAAACCGAACATACGGGCGATGGCGGCGTCGACGCGCTCGCCTTCAAGGCCATCGGGAACGGGCAGGGTGCGGATCTCGGGAATCGTACTCACCTGTCGAGTATGCAGGACTCGGCAGAGGAGGATGCCCGCGCGAGCTCCCCGATCAGTCCTTGTGGACCGTGCCGTCCGGGTCCAGGCCCTTGAAGGACAGCAGGACGATCAGGATCCCGCCGCACACGATCGCCGAGTCCGCGAGGTTGAACACGGCGAAGTGGGCCGGCGCGATGAAGTCGACGACCGCACCCCGGAACACGCCCGGCGAACGGAAGATCCGGTCGGTGAGGTTGCCCAGCGCGCCGCCCAGCAGCAGGCCCAGCGCGATGGCCCACGGCAGGCTGTACAGCTTGCGGGCCAGCCGGACGATCACCACGATCACGGTCGCCGCGATGGCGGTGAAGATGATCGTGAAGGCCTCGCCGATGCCGAAGGCGGCGCCGGCGTTGCGGATGGCGGAGAACTTCAGCACGTCGCCGATGATCTCGATCGGCGGCTGGTGTTCCAGTTTGGCCACTACCAGCATCTTGCTGCCGAGGTCGAGCAGGTACGCGAGCACCGCGACGACCAGCAGCGCCGTGATCCGCCTGCGCCCCCGGGGCGCCGCGGGCTCCGACTGCGGTTCGGCGTCGTCCCCGACTTCCGGCATACCGATGATGCGCTCCGCCTCTGCCACGTGAGTCCCTCGAACTAGCTCGAACCAGGTTCGGGAACCTTCATCCCGACGAGACACGAGAGTACGTCAGTGCCCGTAGGTCGTGGCTAGTGCCTCCGCTCCTGCTTCTGCTTGCAGTCCACGCACAGCGTGGCCCGCGGGAACGCCTGCATCCTGGCCTTGCCGATGGGCTGCCCGCAGTTCTCGCAGAGCCCGTACGTGCCCGCCTCCAGCCGTTCCAGGGCCCGCTCGGTCTGCTCCAGCATCGAGGTGGCGTTCGCGGCGAGGGCCAGCTCGGACTCCCGGGTGATGTTCTTGGTGCCGGTGTCGGCCTGGTCGTCGCCCGCGCCGTCGCCCGAGTCCCGCATCAGGCCCGAGATGGCCACCTCGGAGGCGTCCAGCTCGGCGCGCAGCCGCACCACCTCGCTCTCCAGCTCCGCCCGCGCCTCGGCGACCTCCTCCGGGGTCCAGGGGTCCTCCCCCGCGCGCACGGCGAGACCGCCGCGCGCCGGGGCCGCGGTGGCCTTCACCTTGGGAAGCCCGCTGGTGGCGGTCCCGGCCGTCTTCCTGGCCGTACCCACTGTCTTCTTGGCAACCACTGTCCGAGCTCCCGTCTTCCGCGCGGCCGGGGCCGCCCCCTCGGACACGTCCGCCTTGGCCGTGTCCTTGCTCGTGGTGCGCCCGGCCACCGCCGCACCGGCGGCGGCCTTCTCGGCCGGAGCCGTCTTGGCCGCCTTCTTGGCGGTGGCCTTGCTGACCGGAGCCTTGCTGACCGGGGCCTGCTCGGCCCCGGCCTTCCCGCCCGCGGCCTTCTTGGCCGGGGCCTTCTTGGCCGGGGCCTTCTTGGCCGGGGCCTTCTTGGCCGGGGCCTTCTTGGCGACGACCTTCTTGGCGACGGCCTTCTTGGCGACGGCCTTCTTGGCCGGGGCCTCTGTGGCCGCGGTCTTCTTAACCGGAGCCTCCTTGGCAGCGGTCTTCTTGGCGGCAGCCTCCTTGGCCGGAGCCTTGTCGGCCCCGGTCTTCTCGGCCGGAGCCTTCTTGGACGGCGCCCGCTCGGCCGGCGCCTTCCCGCCCGTCGCCCCTTCGGCCGGAGCCCTCGCGGCGGTGACCTTTCTCGCCGGGGTCTTCTTGACCGCGGCCTCGGCCACCTCCTGCGTCCCGGTCTTCTTCGCCACCATGGCCGCGGCCCCTTTTCACATACTGTGATCTTGTTCGCAGATCGTGCCGGAACGATAAATCGCCTCCGACCCCACGGCAACGGGGCACGCGTCCATCGAGGTCAACCTGCATCCGTTGTGCCCAGCGCGGAGCCCCGTAATCCGCCCCGTCCACCCCAGTGGATCCCGAACCGGCCCGTCGGGCCATCCGGGGCACCGCGGCCCGGCCCGCGCCACGCCGCCGGCCGCCGCAAAACCGGTCCGCCCGCCGGCGCCCCGGCCCGTACACTGGGCGCAGCGAAAGGCATGGATGGGGACGAGTAGCGTCGGACGCAGCCAGGAGCGACCCGGGGACGGTGAGAGCCCGGGGGCGAGCGCGACGTGAAGGATCACCCCGGAGCCGCCGGAAGAAAGCCCGCACGGATCCCCGTAGGGCGAGTAGAACCGGCTTCGCACCCCAATGAGGGGGCCGCCGGACCCGTCCGGAGGCCAAGGAGGGTGGTACCGCGGGAGCAGCAGACGCTCTCGTCCCTCCGGACGGAAGCGACACACCGCCGGAGGAAGAGTTCAGCCTCATGACCACACCGCCGCAGTACCGCCCGGTACCCGCCCAGGTCGACCTGCCCGCCCTCGAGCACGCCGTCCTCGACTTCTGGCGCGAGAGCAAGACCTTCGCCAAGACGCTCGAGCAGTCCGAGGGCCGCCCCGAATGGGTCTTCTACGAAGGCCCGCCCACCGCGAACGGCATGCCCGGTGCGCACCACATCGAGGCCCGCGTCTTCAAGGACGTCTTCCCCCGCTTCCGCACCATGCGCGGCTACCACGTCGCCCGCAAGGCCGGCTGGGACTGCCACGGCCTGCCCGTGGAGCTGGCCGTCGAGAAGGAACTGGGCTTCAACGGCAAGCAGGACATCGAGGCGTACGGCATCGCCGAGTTCAACGCCAAGTGCCGCGAGTCCGTCACCCGTCACACCGACGCGTTCACCGAGCTCACGACCCGCATGGGCTACTGGGTCGACCTGGACGACGCCTACCGGACCATGGACCCGGAGTACGTCGAGTCGGTCTGGTGGTCCCTGAAGGAGATCTTCAACAAGGGTCTGCTGACCCAGGACCACCGCGTGGCCCCCTGGTGCCCGCGCTGCGGCACCGGCCTGTCCGACCACGAGCTGGCCCAGGGCTACGAGACGGTCGTCGACCCCTCCGTCTACGTCCGCTTCCCGCTGACCTCCGGCCCGCTCGCCGGCGAGGCGTCCCTGGTCGTGTGGACCACCACCCCCTGGACCCTCGTCTCGAACACCGCCGTCGCCGCCCACCCGGAGGTCACGTACGTCGTCGCGACCAACGGCGAGGAGAACCTCGTAGTCGCCCAGCCGCTGCTGGAGAAGGCGCTCGGCGAGGGCTGGGAGGCCACCGGCCGGACCTTCACGGGCAAGGAGATGGAGCGCTGGACGTACGAGCGCCCCTTCGCGCTCGTGGAGTTCCCGGAGCCGGCGCACTACGTCGTCAACGCCGACTACGTCACCACCGAGGACGGCACCGGTCTGGTCCACCAGGCCCCGGCCTTCGGCGCCGACGACCTCGCGGTCTGCCGCTCGTACGGCATGCCGGTCGTGAACCCGGTCCGCGCCGACGGCACCTTCGAGGAGGAGGTCCCGCTCGTCGGCGGCATCTTCTTCAAGAAGGCCGACGAGAAGCTGACCGCCGACCTCGACGCGCGCGGCCTGCTCTTCAAGCACATCGCCTACGAGCACAGCTACCCGCACTGCTGGCGCTGCCACACCGCGCTGCTCTACTACGCGCAGCCGTCCTGGTACATCCGCACCACCGCCGTCAAGGACGCGATGCTGCGGGAGAACGAGAAGACCAACTGGTTCCCGGACTCGGTCAAGCAGGGCCGCTTCGGCGACTGGCTGAACAACAACATCGACTGGGCGCTGTCCCGCAACCGCTACTGGGGCACCCCGCTGCCGATCTGGCGCTGCGAGGAGAACCACCTCACCTGCGTCGGCTCCCGCGCCGAGCTGAGCGAGCTGTCCGGGCAGGACCACTCCGCCCTGGACCCGCACCGCCCGTACATCGACGACGTGACCTTCCCCTGCACCGCCGACGGCTGCTCGCTGACCGCCGTCCGCGTGCCCGAGGTCATCGACGCCTGGTACGACTCGGGCTCCATGCCGTTCGCGCAGTGGGGCTACCCGTACAAGAACAAGGAGATCTTCGAGAAGCGCTACCCGGCGCAGTTCATCTCGGAGGCCATCGACCAGACGCGCGGGTGGTTCTACACCCTCATGGCGGTCGGCACCCTCGTCTTCGACAAGTCCTCGTACGAGAACGTGGTCTGCCTCGGCCACATCCTCGCCGAGGACGGCCGCAAGATGTCCAAGCACCTGGGCAACATCCTCCAGCCGATCCCGCTCATGGACCAGCACGGCGCCGACGCCGTGCGCTGGTTCATGGCGGCCGGCGGCTCCCCGTGGGCGGCGCGGCGCGTCGGCCACGGCACGATCCAGGAAGTCGTCCGCAAGACGCTCCTCACGTACTGGAACACGGTCGCCTTCCAGGCCCTGTACGCCCGTACGTCGAACTGGGCGCCGTCCGCCGCCGACCCGGCGCCGGCCGACCGCACGGTCCTCGACCGCTGGCTGCTCTCCGAGCTCCACACCCTCGTCACCGAGGTCACGGACGCGATGGAGGCCTACGACACCCAGCGCGCGGGCAAGCTGCTCTCCGCCTTCGTGGACGACCTGTCCAACTGGTACGTGCGCCGCTCGCGCCGCCGGTTCTGGCAGGGCGACGCGGCCGCGCTGCGCACCCTGCACGACGTGGTCGAGACGGTCACCCGTCTCATGGCCCCCCTCACCCCCTTCATCACGGAGCGGGTCTGGCAGGACATGATCGTCCCCGTCACCCCGGACGCGCCGGAGTCGGTGCACCTGTCGGCCTGGCCGGTGGCCGACGCCTCCGCCATCGACCCGGTGCTGTCGCAGCAGATGCTGCTGGTACGCCGCCTCGTGGAGCTGGGCCGTGCGACGCGCGCGGAGTCCGGGGTCAAGACCCGCCAGCCGCTGTCGCGCGCGCTGGTCGGGGCGGTGGGCTTCGACGCCCTGTCCCCGGAGCTCCAGGCGCAGATCACGGAGGAGCTGAACGTCTCCTCCCTGGCCTCCCTGTCCGAGGTCGGCGGCTCGCTGGTGGACACCACCGCCAAGGCCAACTTCCGGGCGCTGGGCAAGCGCTTCGGCAAGGGCGTGCAGGACGTGGCGAAGGCCGTGGCCGCCGCCGATGCCGCCGCCCTGTCCCTGGCCCTGCGCTCCGGCTCGGCGGAGGTCGAGGTGAACGGTGAGACGATCACCCTCACCCCGGAGGAGGTCATCATCACGGAGACCCCGCGCGAGGGCTGGTCGGTGGCCTCCGACTCCGGTGCGACGGTCGCCCTCGACCTGGAGATCACCCCGGAGCTGCGGCTCGCCGGCCTGGCGCGGGACGCCATCCGCCTGATCCAGGAGGCCCGGAAGAACTCCGGCCTCGACGTGGCGGACCGCATCGCCCTGCGCTGGTCCTCCACCTCCCCGGAGGTCGAGACGGCCCTGACGGACCACGCGGCGCTGATCGCGGACGAGGTCCTGGCGACGGACTTCGCGTCCGGCGAGGCCGACGCCTCGTACGGTGACCCGTTCACGGACGAGTCCCTGTCGCTGACGTTCCGCCTCCGCAAGGCGTAACGCCTCCCGGCAACGCGGCTGTGGGGGGGGGGGGGGGGGAGGGGGGGGGGGGGGGGGGGGCCCCACCCCCCCCCCCCCCCCCCGATGTGAGGGGGGGGGGGGGGGGGGGGGGAGAAGGAGAAGAGGAATTGAGCCCACAAG
>NZ_JBVHWK010000041.1:20226-55683 GCF_055569445.1 Streptomyces sp. NPDC029122
CCCTCCTGTGGCCCCCCCCCCCCCCCCCCCCCCCCCCCCCCCCCCCCCCCCCCCCCCCCCCCCCCCCCTCCCCCCCCCCCCACAGCCGTCTCCGCCCCCGGCAGCCCGGCGCGGCGTGACGTGTGGAGGGGGCGCATGCGAAACGGGCCGGGCCCGGTGCCCCCGAAGGGGAACCGGGCCCGGCCCGTGAAACGACTGCCGACGGAAGCGGCGGCGCCTAGTTGTCGTCCTCGTCGATCAGGAAGCCCCGCATGGGAGACGGCGCCTGCATCGGCTGCGGCGCGGACGGCCGCACCGGAGCCATCGGCTGCGTCATCGCCGGGGACATCTGCTGCTGCCCGCCGTAGGACGGACCGCCGGCCATCGGCGAGGGACCACCCATCGGCGACGGGCCGCCCATCGGGGACGGGCCACCCATCCCCATCGCACCGGCCGGAGCCATCGAAGGCGACGGCGACGGCGGCAGGGCCGGACCGGCCGGGGTGCGCGGCGGCGCGAGGGAGTCGTCGGCCTGGGTCTCCAGCTGGCGCAGCTGCGACTCCAGGTAGGACTTCAGACGCGTACGGTACTCACGCTCGAAGCCCCGCAGGTCCTCGACCTTGCGCTCCAGCGTGGCGCGGGCGGACTCCAGGGAGCCCATCGCGACGCGGTGCTTCTCCTGCGCGTCCCGCTCCAGCGCGTCGGCCTTGGCACGGGCGTCCCGCTCCAGGCCCTCGGCGCGGCTGCGCGCCTCGCCGACGATCTTGTTGGCCTCGGAGCGGGCCTCCGCGATCGCCTGGTCGGCGGTCTGCTGCGCGAGCGACAGGACGCGGGCGGCGCTGTCGCCACCGGGGCCCTGCTGCGGGAGCTGCGGCTGGCCCATCGGCTGCATCTGCTGGCCCATCGGCTGCATCTGCTGCCCCATGGGCTGCATCTGCTGGCCCATCGGCTGGCCGAGCTGGTTCTGGCCGCCCATGGACTGCTGCTGCATCTGCTGCTGCATCTGCTGCTGGCCCATCTGCTGCTGCTGCGGCGCCATCGGGTGCTGTCCACCCATGGACTGCTGCTGCATGGGGCCGCCCATCGGGCCCTGGCCCTGCTGCGGTCCGTGTCCGCCGGGACCGGCCGGGAGCTGCGGCGGGCCCATCTGCGGCTGCTGCTGCTGCGGCGGGCCGGATATGGCCGCCGGCACGGGGGCACCCGGGCCGCGCTGGTCCTGGGGCTCCGGCTTGCGCATGTTCTGCTGCTGCTGGTTCTGCGCGGCGGCACGCGTGGCGGCGGCCAGCTTGGCGCGCAGGTCCTCGTTCTCGCGCAGCAGACGGGTCAGCTCGGACTCGACCTCGTCGAGGAAGGCGTCGACCTCGTCCTCGTCATAGCCTTCTCGCAGGCGGACGGTCGTGAACTGCTTGTTCCGCACGTCCTCGGGAGTCAGCGGCATGTCTTCTTCACCTCTACGTAGTCGTCGGCAGTCGGCAGGACCGTATCGGGACTGTCCCCGCGCCTGCGGGGGAGCTCATCGTTCACACGCTTCTCGCAGCGGTGCTCACGAAACTGATGAGGATGTAAACGATGATCATCAGAACGAAGAAGGACAGGTCGAGTGCCACGCCCCCGAGACGCAACGGCGGGATGAAGCGCCGAAGAAGCTTGAGCGGTGGATCGGTGACAGTGTAGGTGGCCTCCAGAACGACCACCATCGCCTTGCCGGGTGTCCATGAACGTGCGAACTGGAACACGTAGTCCATGACCAGTCGGAAGATCAACACGATGAGGAAGCACATCAGCGCGATGTAGACCACCTGTAGTGCGACGCCCATCCCGTGCTTCCCTCTCCCCTGCTTCCGCTCTGTTCCCGGTCCCGTTTCTGACGGATCGGTCTAGCTTTGGTTGAAGAACCCGCCCTCCGCGATGCGGGCCTTGTCCTCCGCCGTGACATCGACGTTAGCAGGAGACAGCAGGAACACCTTCTGTGTCACGCGTTCAATGCTGCCGTGCAGACCGAAGACAAGACCGGCGGCGAAGTCCACGAGACGCTTCGCGTCCGTGTCGTCCATCTCCGTGAGATTCATGATCACCGGGGTGCCCTCACGGAAGTGTTCCCCGATGGTACGGGCCTCGTTGTACGTCCGGGGGTGCAGCGTCGTGATGCGGTACGGCTCCCGCTCGGAGACGACCTTGGGCATGATCACGGGGGCGTTCTTCTCCAGGTTGGTGCGGTCAGGTGTGATGGATGCCACGGGGGCAATTCGCGCGGGACGTCCGTTTTCTGACGGAATTGGGAGGGGCTCGCGCGGAGCGGGCGGCTGTACGGCTCGTACCGGTTCGTCCGTTACGGGCGTTTGGTGCACCGGCTGCTGCCTACGCTCTCGATCCCGAGCCCGTTCCGGTTCCGGTTCGGGCTCGAACTCGTCGTCGGGGTCGTACCCCGGGTTGTCGTACCGGTCGTCCTCCACGAGGCCGAGGTAGACCGCCATCTTGCGCATCGCGCCGGCCATTCTCCGAGTCCTCCGCTCTGTGGTGGATCGCCCTGTCGCAGGTGTCGAGTGTCCGTCAGCAAAGTAGCTGTGTCACCAAAGTCACCAACTGCCCGCGATCCACGTGGTCTGTCCGCTCATCTGCGGAAATGACCATATTTTCTGCTGTGGTCCGACTTTCTTCGCGACGTTACCCGAGCCGGGGTCTCGCGCCGAGTACCGCAGTGCCGACGCGTACATGTGTCGCACCCGCCAGCACGGCCTGCTCCAGGTCGGCGCTCATCCCGGCCGACACCATCGTGGCAGCCGGATGGGCCGCGCGCAGGCTTGATGACAATTCCATCATCCGCTCGAAGGCCGCCCGTTCGCGCCCCGCGTAGGGGCCCGCCAGGGGGGCGACCGTCATGAGCCCGTCGACCCGCAGTCCCGGCGCACCGGCGATGAGGTCCGCCAACTCGGCCATCAGGTCCGGCGCGGCACCGCCCCGGGCACCGCGCTCGCCCGACTCGGCGTCGAGGGCGATCTGCACGAGGCAGCCGAGCTCGCGCCCCCGGCCCTCCGCGGCCGTCGACAGCGCGGTGACGAGCTTCGGCCGGTCGACCGACTGCACCACATGCGCGTATTCCGCCACGGAGCGGACTTTGTTCGTCTGCAACTGGCCCACGAAGTGCCAGCTCAGCGGCAGATCCGCGCAGGCGGCGGCCTTGGGGGCGGCGTCCTGGTCACGATTTTCCGCCACATGACGGACACCCAGGTCCGCCAGCAGTCGTACGTCGCTCGCCGGGTAGGTCTTGGTGACCACGATGAGGGTCACCTCCTCCCGCTCGCGTCCGGCCGCCGCGCAGGCGGCCGTGATGCGCTCCTCCACTCGTGCGAGGTTCGCGGCGAGCTCGGCCTTACGATCCGTCATTCGTCAGTCCAACCAGACATATCCGGCAAGCCGACCGGTCACCCGGTCGCGGCGGTACGAGAAGTGGTCCCGCGACTCCAGTGTGCAGACCGGCGAACGGTGCGCGTGCGCCACCCCCGCCCCGGCCAGCTGCGCGTGCACTCCGGCCACCACGTCGACGGCCGGCGTCCCCCAGCTGGTCTCGGCCCACGCGGCCGGCACCACCGCGGCGACCTGGTCGCGCATCTCGGCGGGCACCTCGTAGCAGCGGCCGCAGACGGCCGGTCCGGTACGGGCGACCATGCGCGCGGGGTCGGCGCCGAGGGCGACCATCGCCTCGACGGCGGCGGGCACCACCCCCGCGACCAGCCCCGGCCGCCCGGCGTGGGCGGCGCCAGCGATCCCGGCGACGGGGTCGGCCAGCAGTACGGGCGTGCAGTCGGCGGTGAGCACCGCGAGGGCGAGCCCCCGACGGGCGGTCACCACCGCGTCGACGTCCGGGATCCGCTCCCCCTCGCCCCAGGGGCCGTCGACCACGGCCACGTCCCGCCCGTGCACCTGGTTCATCCAGACCACCTGGTCCGGCCGGATGCCCAGGCCCTCGGCCGCGATCGCCCGGTTCGCGCGAACGGCGGCCGGGTCGTCTCCGACCGCGCCGCCGAGATTGAGCTCCTCGTACGGAACGGCGCTCACCCCGCCCCACCGGTCGGTGAAGGCGAAGTGGGCGCCGTTCTCGCTGTGCTGCCCCGATGTCACTTCAAGAAGTCCGGTACGTCCAGCTCTTCGGCCGGGCTGTCCTGGTACGGCCGGGCCGTCGGGACCTGCGGCGCGGGGGCCACGGGCTCGACCGGGATCTCCACCGGGGCCGGGGGCTCCTCGCGGGGGGTGACCGAGCCGAGTCCGCCGAAGGCCGGGCGGACCGGCTCGGGGGCGCGGACCGGCGCGGGGGCCGGCTCCTCGCGCTTGGTGGACGCGGCGCCGATGACGTTGTCCCGGCGGGCCGGGGGCTGTCCGCCGTCGAAGCCGGCCGCGATGACGGTGACGCGTACCTCGTCGCCGAGCGCGTCGTCGATGACGGCTCCGAAGATGATGTTCGCCTCGGGGTGGGCGGCCTCGCTCACCAGCTGCGCGGCCTCGTTGATCTCGAACAGGCCGAGGTCGGAGCCACCGGAGATGGAGAGCAGCACGCCGCGGGCGCCGTCGATCGAGGCCTCCAGCAGCGGCGAGGAGATGGCCATCTCGGCGGCGGCCACCGCGCGGTCGTCGCCGCGGGCGGAGCCGATGCCCATCAGGGCCGAGCCGGCCTCGGACATCACGGACTTGACGTCGGCGAAGTCGAGGTTGATCAGACCGGGGGTGGTGATGAGGTCGGTGATGCCCTGGACGCCGGAGAGCAGGACCTGGTCGGCCGACTTGAAGGCGTCGAGCACGCTGACCTGGCGGTCCGAGATGGACAGCAGCCGGTCGTTGGGGATGACGATGAGGGTGTCGACCTCTTCGCGGAGCTCGGCGATGCCGTCCTCCGCCTGGTTCGCGCGGCGCCGGCCCTCGAAGGTGAACGGGCGGGTGACCACACCGATCGTCAGGGCGCCGAGCGAGCGCGCGATGTTGGCGACGACGGGGGCGCCGCCGGTACCGGTGCCGCCGCCCTCGCCGGCGGTGACGAAGACCATGTCGGCCCCCTTGAGGACCTCCTCGATCTCCTCGCGGTGGTCCTCCGCCGCCTTGCGGCCGACGGCCGGGTTGGCTCCGGCGCCGAGGCCCCGGGTGAGTTCGCGGCCGACGTCGAGCTTGACGTCGGCGTCGCTCATCAACAGCGCCTGGGCGTCGGTGTTGATGGCGATGAACTCGACGCCCTTGAGACCGACCTCGATCATTCGGTTGATGGCATTGACACCACCGCCGCCGACACCGATGACCTTGATGACTGCGAGGTAGTTCTGCGGTGCTGCCACGTCGAAGGCCTCTCGCCTCGAGTTACGTGTCGCCGCCTCGCGGGCCTGCGTAGCGACGACTGATGCCGAAATGTGGGACGGTCCGTACGCGCCGACCCGAACCCTCACCCTTAAGTTTAGGGTTAGGGGTGTGTCTGTTCCCTGACTCTTCCGAACAGGACACTAAGTCGACAAGTAGCGCGTGTTCAACGAACACGCCGAACCTCCCGTTTTTCTTTTCACCCTATGTGATCACCCGTATCGGTGGCCAACCAGGGTGCGTCGGTGTTCGACCCGACGTCAACTCCCGGACACCGCAGGCGCCGTGGGGACGCTCACGTCGAAGTGGTCAGCCTTGGGCGAGGCCTTCAGCAGAGCCGTCAGCGCCTTGCCCTTGGCCTCACCCAGTTCGCCGCTCCCCCAGACGACCGTACGGCCCTTCGTGAGTTGCAGTACGACCGAATCGTACGACCGGACCGTGACCTGCAACGTCTCCTCGGCGATGGGCCGGGGGAGGCTCCCGGCGATGCCGACCGCCTCCCTCAGCAGCCGTTCGCCGTCGAAACGGCGGGCGCTCGGCGAGTCCTGCGCTGCCAATTCGAGGACCGGAACGTGCGCGGGTGCTTGCCGGACCGTGTCGAATCGCACACCGGAAGCGTCCACTTCGACGAACTGGCCGTCCTTCTTGATGAGCAGGACGGGTTTGCGTTCCGTCACTTTCAGCGCGATCCCGTGCGGCCAGGACCGCACCACGTCGACCGAATCGATGCGGGGCAGCCGGCCGCGCACCCGGTCCGCGATCTCGTCGGTGTCCACGCTCACCAGGGGTGCGCCGACGGGCACGGCCGCGGCGGCGAGGACCTGCTCGGGGGTGAGCACCTCGGTACCGGAGGCCGTGACCCGCTCGACACGGAGCCAGGAGGAGCCGTAGAGCGCCCAGACGACGCCGGCGGCGAGGAGCACCGCGGCGGCGAGGGAGGCCAGCAGGCGGACCCGGCGCGGCAGTGCGCGTCCGGGCCCCGGCGGGCCGGACCTCCTCGGCGGCTTCGGCGACTTGGGACGCTTGGGGGCTTTGGGGGCTTCCGCCCCCTTGGTGCCCTTGCCGCCCTTGCCGCCCCGGCCGGAAGGGCCGCACTCTGCCGTCGTCGCTCCGGCCACTCCTGTGCCTCCTGGGTCAGCGGTTACCCGCGTGCGGCCGCGATCGCCTCGTAGACCAGGCCGACGAGCAGGTCGTCGGCGTCCCGGCGGCCGAACTCGGCGGCGGCGCGGGACATCTCGTACAGGCGGTGCGGATCGGACAGCACCGGGAGGACCTGGCCGAGCACCCACTCGGGCGTCAGTTCCGCGTCGTCCACGAGCAGGCCGCCGCCGGCCTTGACCACCGGCTGGGCGTTGAGCCGCTGTTCGCCGTTGCCGATGGGCAGCGGTACGTAGGCGGCCGGCAGTCCGACGGCGGAGAGCTCGGCGACGGTCATCGCACCCGCGCGGCACAGCATCATGTCGGCGGCGGCGTACGCGAGGTCCATCCGGTCCACGTACGGTACCGGCACATACGGCGGCATCCCGGGCATGTTGTCGACACGCGGCAGTTCGTTCTTCGGGCCGACCGCGTGCAGGATCTGGATCCCGGAGCGCTGGAGGGTCGACGCGACCTGCTGGATCGTCTCGTTGAGGCGGCGGGCGCCCTGGGAGCCTCCGGAGACCAGCAGCGTCGGCAGGTTCGGGTCCAGGCCGAAGGCGGCCCGCGCCTCGGGGCGGACGGCGGCCCGGTCGAGGGTGGAGATCGAGCGGCGCAGCGGGATGCCCACGTAGCGGGCTCCGCGCAGCTTGCTGTCGGGCGTGGAGACCGCGACGGCGTGCGCGTAGCGGGAGCCGATCTTGTTGGCCAGTCCGGGGCGGGCGTTGGCCTCGTGGACGATGATGGGCACCCCGAGGCGCTTGGCCGCGAGGTAGCCGGGCAGGGCCACGTAACCGCCGAAGCCGACGACCACGTCGGCCTTGGTGCGCGTGAGGATCTCCTCGGCGGCCTTGATGGTGCCGCGCAGCCGCCCGGGAACGGTGATCAGCTCCGGGGTGGGCCTGCGGGGCAGCGGCACGGCGGGGATCAGCCCCAGCTCGTAGCCGCGCTCCGGCACCAGACGGGTCTCGAGGCCCCGTTCCGTGCCGAGGGCGGTGATGCCCACGGTCGGGTCCTGCCTGCGCAGTGCGTCCGCGAGGGCCAGCGCCGGCTCGATGTGGCCGGCGGTCCCCCCACCGGCGAGTACGACATGCACCGAAATTCACCGCTCTCCGGACGGACGCCTCTTGACGCGCCGTCTCATCGACTTCCATATCGGCCCGCTCCGCTTCCAGCCCGCTCCGGGCTGTCGCATCGCGAGCGCCGCCCGCGCCGCCGGCTCCTCCCGCGCGAACGCGATGAGCAGTCCGACCGCGAACATGGTCGGCAGCAGGGCCGACCCTCCGTAGGAGAACAGCGGGAGCGGGACCCCGGCGATCGGCAGCAGGCCGAGCACCGCACCGATGTTGATCACGGCCTGGGCCGTGATCCAGGTGGTCACGCCTCCCGCGGCATACCGTACGAAGGAGTCCTCCGTGCGTCCGGCCACGCGGATACCCGCATAGCCTAGAGCCGCGAACAGGGCGAGGACCGACAGCGTCCCTGCCAGGCCCAGTTCCTCACCGGTGATGGCGAAGATGAAGTCGGTGTGGGCTTCGGGCAGTTGCCCCCATTTTTCCACACTCGCCCCGAGGCCGGAACCGAACCATCCGCCGGAGGCCAGGGCGTAGATCCCGTGTACGGCTTGCCAGCAGAGGTCGTTCTTGCCCGGTTCCGTCGCACCGAGGCAGGAGAGCCGGTCCATGCGGTGCGGACTGGTCTTGATGAGCAGTGCGACGATCACACCCGCGAAGGCGAGTACACCCACGAACAGCCGTGTCGGCGCCCCGGCCAGCCACAGCAGGCCGAACAGGACGGCGCCGAGGATCATCGCGGTGCCCATGTCCCCGCCGACCATGATCAGCCCGAGCAGCAGGAAGGCCACCGGGACCAGTGGCACCAGCAGGTGCTTCCACTGGCTCAGCAGCCCCTTGTCGCCCTTGCGGGCCAGCAGGTCGGCGCCCCACAGGATCAGCGCGAGCTTGCCGAACTCGCTGGGCTGGAGCATGAACGGGCCGCCCAGGGAGATCCAGTTCTGGTTGCCGTTGATCGAGACCCCTATCCCGGGGACCTGGACCAGGACCATCAGGAACAGGGTGCCGGCGAGCACCGGATAGGACAGCGCGCGGTGGAGTTTGACCGGCATGCGGGAGGCGGCGAAGAGCAGGGCGCCGCCGATCAGGGCGGCCAGGAACTGCTTCTTGAAGAAGTAGGCGTCCCCCAGGCCCAGCTGGAGCGCCTTGATCATGGAGGCCGAGTAGACCATCACCAGCCCGAGCACGGTGATGAGCAACGAGCTGCCGAGAATCAGGTAATACGCGGTGAGCGGGCGGTCCCAGGCCTTGCTCAACTGCCGCTGCGTACGCCGCAGCCCCGCCAGCGGCCCGCGCCCGGCGGGGCGCTTGGCGCCGCCCGCCGGGCGTTTGCGGCCCTGCGCCTTGACGGCGGCGGGCCGCCGCCCCGGCAGCATCTGCTTGGCCGGCATCTGTGATCTTCCCCTCCACTCGTACGAGGCGAGCAGCCGGCCGGAGGGAACCTGTCCCGGCGCCTCGGCCTAGACCGTGTCCGCGGCACTCCCGGAGGCCAGTTCGCGCACCGCGTCGGCGAACGCGTCCCCACGCGTGTTGTAGTTCGCGAACATGTCCATCGAGGCGCACGCGGGCGCCAGAAGGACCGTGTCTCCGGGCTCCGCGAGCCGGGCCGCTTCCCGGACCGCTGCGAGCATCGCCCCAGTGTCGGTCCGTTCGAGGTCGGTCACCGGGACCTCGGGGGCGTGTCGCGCCAGCGCCTCGGCGATCAGCGCCCGGTCGGCGCCCATGAGTACGACGGCGCGCAGCCGCTTCGCGGACTTCCGGACCAGCTCGTCGAAGGTCGCGCCCTTGGCGAGGCCCCCGGCGATCCAGACGACCGGTTCGAAGGCCGCGAGGGAGGCCTCCGCCGCGTGGGTGTTGGTGGCCTTGGAGTCGTCGACGTACCGGACCCCGTCGACCTCGTCCACGTACGCGACGCGGTGCGCGTCCGGGCGGAAGTCGCGCAGCCCGTCGCGGACCGCGCGCGGCTCGACGCCGAAGGCGCGGGCGAGGGCGGCGGCGGCGAGGGCGTTGGCGATGTTGTGCGGCGCGGGCGGGTTCACGTCGTCGACGTGCGCCAGCTCCTGGGCGTTCTTCTGCCGGTTCTGCACGAACGCCCGGTCCACGAGGATCCCGTCGACCACGCCGAGCATGGAGGGGCCGGGGGCGCCGAGGGTGAAGCCGATCGCCCGGCAGCCCTCCTCGACGTCGGCCTCCTCGACCAGCCTCTCGGTGGCCGGGTCGGCGACGTTGTAGACGCAGGCGATGGTGTTGCCCTCGTAGATGCGGCCCTTGTCGGCGGCGTACGCCTCCATGGAGCCGTGCCAGTCGAGGTGGTCCGGGGCCAGGTTGAGCACGGCCGCCGAGTGGGCGCGTACGGAGGGCGCCCAGTGCAGCTGGTAGCTGGAGAGTTCGACGGCGAGCACGTCGTAGTGCTCGTCGCCGGTCACCACGTCGATGATGGGGGTGCCGATGTTGCCGACGGCGGCGGTCTTCAGACCGGCCGCCTTCAGGATCGACGCCAGCATCTGGGTGGTGGTGGTCTTGCCGTTGGTGCCGGTG
This sequence comes from Streptomyces sp. NPDC029122, assembly GCF_055569445.1. Classification (NCBI taxonomy): domain Bacteria; kingdom Bacillati; phylum Actinomycetota; class Actinomycetes; order Kitasatosporales; family Streptomycetaceae; genus Streptomyces; species Streptomyces sp. NPDC029122. The sequence continues at coordinate 30,291 of NZ_JBVHWK010000041.1, forward strand.
ATCGCGAGCCAGGGCGCGGCGTTCTCGCCGCGCAGCTGCCAGGCGATCTCGACGTCGCCGACGACGTCCACGCCGGCCTTCGCGGCCGCCAGGAAGAGCGGGCTGTCGGGCTTCCAGCCGGGCGAGGTGACGACCAGGTCGGTGCCCTCGGGGAGGGTCTCGGCGTCACCGAGGCGCACGGAGACGCCCTTGGTCCGCGCCTCCAGCTCCGCGGCCCGGGCCCGGTGGCCCTCGCTGTCGCCGCCGTCGACGACGGTGACGGACGCGCCGAGGCCGGCCAGGGCGCGGGCGGCACTGATGCCGCTCACGCCGAGACCGGCGACGGTGATGTTCCTGTCCTGCCAGGAGGTCACTTGTCTGCTGCCCATCCCGCGTAGAAGAGACCGAGGCCGACGATCACGCACATGCCCTGGATGATCCAGAAGCGGACCACGACGAGGACTTCGGACCAGCCCTTGAGTTCGAAGTGGTGCTGGAGCGGGGCCATGCGGAAGACGCGCTTTCCGGTCAGCTTGAAGGAGCCGACCTGGATGACGACCGACATCGTGATGAGCACGAAGAGGCCGCCGAGGAGGGCCATCAGGAACTCCGTGCGGGAGCAGATGGCCAGGCCCGCGAGGGCGCCGCCGAGCGCGAGCGAACCGGTGTCGCCCATGAAGATCTTGGCGGGCGAGGTGTTCCACCACAGGAAGCCGAAGCAGGCACCCATCAGGGCGGAGGCGACGACCGCGAGGTCCAGCGGGTCTCGTACCTCGAAGCAGGCGTTCGGATTGGTCAGGGTCGCCGCGTTGGCGCAGGACTCCTGGAACTGCCAGACGCCGATGAAGGTGTAGGCGCCGAAGACCATCACGGCGGCGCCGGTGGCGAGGCCGTCCAGACCGTCGGTCAGGTTCACGCCGTTGGACATGGCCAGGATCATGAACAGGGCCCAGACCACGAACAGGACGGGTCCGATGGACCAGCCGAAGTCCGTGACGAAGGAGAGCTTCATCGAGGCCGGGGTGAGTCCGCGCGAGTCCTTGAACTGGAGCGCGAGCACCGCGAAGGCGATGCCGACGATCAGCTGGCCGGCCATCTTGGCCTTGGCCCGCAGACCGAGCGAACGCCGCTTGACGATCTTGATGTAGTCGTCGAGGTAGCCGACCAGGCCCATGCCCGCCATCAGGAACAGCACCAGCAGGCCCGAGAAGCTCGGCTCCTCGCCGGTGATGACCTTCGTCAGGGCGTACGCGATGAGCGTGGCCAGGATGAAGGAGATGCCGCCCATGGTGGGCGTGCCCTTCTTCCCGGCGTGGCCGCGCGGGCCGTCGTCGCGGATGAACTGGCCGTAGCCCTTGCGGGCCAGCAGCTTGATCAGCAGCGGGGTGCCGATCACGGTGAGGAACATGCCGATGACACCGGCGAACAGGATCTGCCTCATCGGTCGGCGACCCCGCCCTCGCGCTCCAGCAACGCCAGCGCGACCCGCTCCAGGCCGACCGACCTGGAAGCCTTCACCAGCACGACGTCCCCCGGGCGCAGTTCACTGCGCAACAGGTCGACCGCCGCCTGCGCGTCGGACACGAGCACCGACTCCTCACCCCACGAACCCTCGTTATATGCGCCCAGTTGCAGCCAGGACGCTTCCCTGCCCCCGACTGCCACGAGCCTGCTCACGTTGAGCCGGACGGCAAGCCGCCCCACCGCGTCGTGCTCGGCCAGCGATGCGTCGCCGAGCTCGGCCATGGGGCCGAGCACCGCCCACGTACGTCCCCCGTTCGCCTTGCCGGCCTCGCCCATCGCGACGAGTGCGCGCAGGGCGGCCCGCATGGACTCCGGGTTCGCGTTGTAGGCGTCGTTGACGATCGTCACGCCGTCCTCGCGCTCGGTGACCTCCATCCGCCACCGGGACAGCGTGCCCGCTCCGGAGAGCGCTGTGGCGATCTCCTCGACCGGCATGCCCAGGACATGGGCGACGGCGGCCGCGGCGAGCGCGTTCGACACGTGGTGCTCACCGTACAGCCGCAAGGTCACATCGCTGCACCCGGTGGGTGTGTGGAGTGTGAAGGAGGGCTGCCCCGCGGGCGTCATCCGCACCTCGGTGGCGCGTACGTCGGCGTCCTCGGCCTCGCCGAAGAGGACCGTACGGGCCTTCGTGCGGGCGGACATGGCGCGTACCAGCAGGTCGTCGGCGTTGAGTACGGCGACGCCGCCCTCGGCCTCGGACGGCAGGGCCTCGACCAGTTCCCCCTTGGCCTGGGCGATGGCCTCGCGGCCGCCGAACTCGCCGATGTGGGCGGTGCCGACGTTCAGGACGAGGCCGATGCGCGGCGGGGTCAATCCGGTCAGGTAGGCGATGTGGCCGATGCCGCGGGCGCCCATCTCCAGGACCAGGTGGCGGGTTTCCCCGGTGGCCTTCAGGGCCGTGAGCGGCAGGCCGATCTCGTTGTTGAGGGAGCCGGGCGTCCACACGGTGGGCGCGTGGTGCTGGAGCACCTGGGCGATGAGGTCCTTGGTGGAGGTCTTGCCGGCGGAGCCGGTCAGGGCGACCACGTCGGTGCCGAGACGTTCGACGACGGCGCGTGCGAGGGCGCCGAGCGCCTTCTCCACATCGGGCACCACGATCGCCGGTACGCCGACGGGCCGGGTGGCGAGGACCGCGGCGGCCCCGGCGGCGACGGCGCGCTCGGCGTAGTCGTGGCCGTCGACGTGCTCGCCCGCGAAGGCGGCGAAGAGGCTGCCGGGCTCCACCTGGCGGGAGTCGATGACGACGGGTCCGCTGATCCGCACCGCCGGATCCGGTATGTCGTGGGGCCGCCCGCCGGTGATGTCGGCGATCTCGGCGAGGGAAAGGGCGATCACTGGTCCACCTCGGCCTGTCGGGCGCTGAGCTGCTGGTTCTCGATGGCCGCGCGGAGCACGGCGCGGTCGTCGAAGGGGCGTACGACGCCCGCGGTGTCCTGGCCCTGCTCGTGGCCCTTGCCGGCGACGAGGACGGTGTCGCCGGCCTCGGCGCGCGCGACGGCCGCGGCGATGGCCGCGGCGCGGTCGGCGTCGACGAGGACCGCGCCGCGCTCCTCGGCGGGCACGGAGACGGCGCCCTCGAACATCGCGGCGAGGATCCTCAGGGGGTCCTCGGAGCGCGGGTTGTCGGAGGTCAGGACGGCGGTGTCGGCGTAGCGGGCCGCCGCTGCGCCCATCGGGCCGCGCTTGGTGGTGTCGCGGTCGCCGCCGCAGCCGAGGACGATGTGCAGTTTGCCGGTGGTGACCTCGCGCAGGGCGCGCAGCACCGACTCGACGGCGTCCGTCTTGTGGGCGTAGTCGACGACGGCCAGGTACGGCTGTCCCGCGTCGACCCGCTCCAGGCGGCCGGGGACGCCCGGGACCGCGGCGACGCCGTCGGCGGCGGTCTGGGGGTCGAGGCCGGCGGTGGCGAGCGTGACGATCGCGGCGACGGTGTTGGCGACGTTGAACGGGCCGGGCAGCGGGGCCTTGGCCCGTACGCGCTGTCCCGCCGGCCCGAGCAGGGTCAGGGTGGAGTCCATGTGGCCGCTGACCACGTCCTCGGCGCGCCAGTCGGCGGCCGGGTCGCCGGTGGCGGAGAAGGTGACGACCGGGATCGGCGCCTCCTTGGCGAGGCGGCGGCCGTACTCGTCGTCGATGTTGACCACGCCGACGCGGGCCCGGCGCTCGGTGAAGAGCTGGGCCTTGGCCTGGAAGTAGTCCTCCATGCCCGTGTGGAACTCCATGTGTTCCGGGCTGAGGTTGTTGAAGACGGCGACGTCGAAGACGCAGCCGTCGACCCGGCCCAGGACCAGGGCGTGGCTGGAGACCTCCATGGCCACGGCGTCGACGCCGCGTTCGCGCATGACGGCGAACAGTGCCTGGAGGTCGGTGGCCTCGGGGGTGGTCCGCTCGGACTTGATGCGCTCGTCGCCGATGCGCATCTCGACGGTGCCGACGAGTCCGGTGGTGCGTCCCGCCGCGCGCAGCCCGCCTTCGACGAGGTACGCGGTGGTGGTCTTGCCGGAGGTGCCGGTGATGCCGAGCTGGAGCAGGGCCTCGCCGGGCCGTCCGTAGATCTCGGCGGCGACCTCGCCCATCCGGGCGCGCACGTCGGCGACGGCCAGGACCGGCAGCCCGGTCGCGGCGGCGCGTTCGGCGCCCTCCGGGTCGGTCAGCACGGCGGCGGCGCCGAGGGCGGCCGCCTGGGCGGCGAAGTCCGCGCCGTGCAGCCGGGCGCCGGGCAGGGCCGCGTACAGGTCTCCGGGGCGTACCGCACGGGAGTCGTGCGTGATGCCGGTGATCTGAGCGGCGCCGGACTCGGGCAGACCCAGCAGGGTGGCCAGCTCGCCCAGCGGGGTCGGGCGGGCGGTCACGGGCCGGGGCGCTCCCGGCGGCGCTGCCGGGGCGTCTTTCTGGGCGGTTCTGGGCTGATCAGCGTGAGGCACGGCGGTGAGCGTACCGGGCGCGACGGGCCGCTCGCGAAGCGAGGGCCCTGCTTGCGCGCCGGCGGCCGTCTGGTTCCCCGGTTCCGGGGTGATCGTTGTCACTGGTCGTGCCTCGCGCTCTGGTGGCTGGACGGTCGGTTCACTGCCCGGGCCGCGGACCGGTCGGGGCGCTGCCGGGGGCGGTGGGCGGCGGGGCCGCCTCATAGGTCACGGGCAGGCCGGCGGGGGCCGTTCCGGTGGGTGCGACCTGGAGGGTCTTGAGGGCGAACTCCATGACCGTCTTGTAGATCGGGCCGCAGATCTGGCCGCCGAAGTAGCTGCCCTTGGTGGGGTTCTGGATGGCGCAGTAGACGGTGACGCGGGGGGCGTCGGCGGGGGCGAAGCCGGCGAAGGAGGCCGTGTAGCCCTTGTAGCGGCCGGTGGCCGGATCCACCCGGTTGGACGTGCCCGTCTTCCCGCCGACGCGGTAGCCGGGGATCTTCGCCTTCGTGCCGGTGCCCTCCTGGTCGTCGACCACGGATTCCAGCATCTCGGCGAGGGTCCGGGCCGTCTCGGCGCTGATCACGGTGGTCCGCTCGGGGGCGGGGGCCGGGGTGAAGCGGCCGTCGGGGCCCTTGGTGCCGCGTACCAGGGTCGGGGTGATGCGGACCCCGCCGTTGGCGATGGTGGAGTACACGGAGGCCGCCTGCATGGCGTTGACGGACAGCCCCTGGCCGAAGGGGATCGTGTACTGCTGGGAGGTGGACCAGGCCTCGGGCCTGGCGAGGATCCCGCGGGACTCGCCGGGGTAGTTCAGGCCGGTGGGGCGTCCGATGCCGAACTTGTCCAGGTACGAGTACAGGACCCGGTTGGCCTCGGCCTGGGTGGCGCCGAGCTGGCCGGTGGCCAGGATGGTGCCGATGTTGGAGGACTTGGCGAGGACCCCGTTGAGGGTCAGGTACCAGGTCGGGTGGTCGACGTCGTCCTTGAAGAGCCGGTCGCCGCGGTGGAGCCGGTTGGGGACCTCGACGTGGGTGTCGGGACGGGCCTTCTTCTCCTCCAGGACGGCGGCCATCGACATCACCTTGGCGGTGGAGCCGGGCTCGTACACGTCCTGGAGCGCGGCGTTGCCCATGGCGGCGGAGCTGGCCCGGCTCAGGTCGTTGGGGTCGAAGCCGGGGGCGTTGGCCATGGCCAGTACCTCGCCGGTGCGGGTGTCCTGGACGATGACGTAGCCGCGGTCGGCGCCGGACTTCTCGACCTGCTCGGCGATGGCGCTCTGCGCGGCCCACTGGATGTCGCGGTCGATGGTCAGCTCGATGTCGTCGCCGGGTACGGCGGGCTTCTCGCTGGATCCCGCGGTGGGGACGCGGCGGCCGCCGGACTGGGCGTAGGTCAGTTCGCCGTCCTTGCCGGACAGCTTCTTGTCGAGGGCGGACTCCAGGCCGCCGCCGCCCTTGCCGTCGGCGTTGACGTAACCCAGTATCCCGGCGGCGAGGTCTCCGCCCGGGTACACGCGCTTGCTGCTGACCTCGTTGAAGACGCCGGCGATGACGTTGGCGCCGGGGCCGTTCCTCTTCTTGTCGGCGGCCGCCTTGTCGGCGAAGAGCTTCTTGAGGTCCTTGATCTGGTTCCAGACCTGGGGGGTCTGGCGGCGCGCCAGGACCACGTAGCGGCTGTTCTTGGTCTGGAGGCGCTTGGCGAGCTCTTTGGCGTCGGCCCCGAGGATGGGCGCGAGGAGCGCCGCGGCCTGCTGGGGGGCGTCGGGGGCCTTGCTCTCCTGCGGGGTGAACATCTTCGGGTCGGCGGTGATGTCGTACGCGTCGACGCTGGTGGCCAGGGCCACGCCCTTGCGGTCGGTGATCTCCCCGCGCTCGGCGGCCAGGGTGTGGCTGGCGAAGCGGTTCTCGCTGGCCTTGGCGGAGTACGAGGAGGCGTCGACGGCCTGCACCTGGAGGAGCCGTACGACGAAGGCGAGCATGACCAGGGTGAGGCCGACGCCGACCAGGCGCAGCCGGGGTTTGGGGTTGCCGAGGCGGATGGTGTGCGGGGTGCGCCGCGCGGCGGGCCGGGCCGTCGCCCGGGCCCGGTCCCCGGGCCGCGGCCGCGGCGGCCCGGTCACCCGCCGCCGGGGCGGCTCAGCGGGGCTCACCGGTGGCTCCCCCGCCGTGCGGTGCGGCGGCCGCCGCACCGGTGGGGGCGCGCCGCCCCGGGCCCGCGCTCCTGACCGTGTGCTCCGGACGCCGGCGGGACCGGCCCGCGGGGCGCCGCCGTGCGGCGGGGCCCGACCGTCCGGGCCGCGGCCGCGCTCGTGGCGCGGGGCCGGGCGGGGTCCGCGGAACAGGGGGAGGGCGGGGCGGTGAGATGCCCCGCGGGGGTCCGCGTCACGACGTCACCTTCCAGGGGTCTGGCTCGGCTGTGGCTGGGGTTGCGGGGGCGGGCCCGTGGCGGGCGCGGGGGGCCCGGAGGGCGGTACGGACGCCCCGGGGGCGGACGGCGCCGGGCTCGCGGGCGCGGCCGCGGGCGGCGGGGCGGGGGCCTCGGCCGGCACCGGGCTGCCCGCGACACTGCCGTCGGGGCGGAGGAAGACGGGGCTGCCGCCGGGCACCAGCCCCAGTTCGCGGGCCCGCCGCTGGAGGGCGTCCGGCGCCGAGTAGCCGTCCACGTCCCGCTGGAGCGCCTGCTGCTCGTCCGTCAGCGCGGTGGTCTCCTTCTTCAGCCGGCTCAGCTGGAAGGAGCCCTCGTTCAGCGCCGAGTTCAGCAGCAGGAGGCTGATCAGTCCGCCCGCGAGCAGCGCCACCACCAGCAGGACGAACGGCATCCGCGCCGCCCCGCCGCCCTGCTGCTGCGGCCGGGCGCCCGCGCGGGCCTTGGTCACAGCCGCGCCTCGCGGATGCGTTCGACTCCCCGGAACCGGGCCGGGGCGGCCCGCCGGTTCTCGGCGATCTCCTCCTCGGTCGGCAGCTCGGCACCGCGCGTCAGCAGCTTCAGCTTCGGCTGGTACTTCTCCGGGACGACCGGCAGCCCCGGCGGGGCCGTGGAGGTGGCGCCGGCGGCGAAGACCTGCTTCACGAGGCGGTCCTCCAGGGAGTGGTACGAGAGCACCGCGATCCGGCCGCCGACCGCGATCCGGTCGACCGCCGCCGGGATGGCCCGCTCCAGCCCGGAGAGCTCGCCGTTGACCTCGATCCGCAGGGCCTGGAAGGTCCGCTTGGCGGGGTTGCCGCCGGTGCGCTTGGCCGCCTGCGGCAGGGCGTCGCGGATCAGCTCCACGAGGCGGGCGCTGCGGGAGAAGGGCTCCTTCTCCCGCTCCCGCACGATCGCGGACACGATCCGCTTGGCCTGCTTCTCCTCGCCGTACTGGCGCAGGATCCGCACCAGCTCGCCGGGTGCGTAGGTGTTGAGGACCTCGGCCGCGCTGATGCCGGTCGTCTGGTCCATGCGCATGTCCAGCGGGGCGTCCTGCGCGTACGCGAACCCGCGGTCGGCCTCGTCGAGCTGCATGGAGGAGACGCCGAGGTCGAAGAGGATGCCCTGGACGGCCGGGAGTCCCAGGTCGTCGAGCACCTCGGCGAGGTCGGCGTAGATCGCGTGGACGAGGGTGGCCCGGTCGCCGAAGGGCGCGAGCCGCTCCCCGGAGAGCCGCAGGGCCTCCCTGTCGCGGTCGAGGCCGATCAGGCGCACCTCGGGGAACCGGGTCAGCAGGGCCTCGCTGTGGCCGCCGAGGCCGAGGGTGCAGTCGACGACGACGGCCCCCGGCCTCTCCAGCGCCGGGGCCAACAGGTCCAGGCACCGCTGGAGCATCACCGGGACATGTCGGGACTCGCTAGTCAAAGCGCCCTCTCAGATAACGGCGCGGCAGGCATACGCCGCGCCGCGCACGCGGAGTGTTACCAGGGGGCCGGGCGGCCGGTGAGGGCCGGGCTCCGGCCGGTTCGCGTCACTTTAGTGCAACGGTCGCCGCGGTCAACGAACCGCCCCGTACCCGGTGCGCCCTCCCCCCGGACAAGACCCAAAAGCCGCGAACCACCCGAACGGCCGCCCCCGCCTCACCCTTGTGGGTTAGCTCACAACAAGGCTCGTTGACCTTCTTTGTCCGCCCTCACACCATGCCCACCCGAGCCGTGACCACTACCGTCGATTCCATGACGACTTCCGCATCCCTGCCCGCACACCCCACGCCCAAGGCATCGAGCGGCGAATCCGTCACCGACCGCCTCGTCGCGGCGAACCAGCGCTATGCCGATCAGTTCACCGACCCCGGCATGGACGCCCGCCCCGTCCTCCACGTCGCCATCGTGGCCTGCATGGACGCCCGTCTCGACCTCCACAAGGCCCTCGGCCTGGAGCTCGGCGACTGCCACACCATCCGCAACGCCGGAGGGGTCGTCACCGACGACACCATCCGCTCGCTCACCATCAGCCAGCGGGCGCTGGGCACCCGCTCGGTCATCCTCATCCACCACACCGGCTGCGGCCTCGAAAGCCTGACCGAGGACTTCCGGCACGAGCTGGAGGACGAGGTCGGCCAGCGCCCCGCCTGGGCCGTGGAGGCCTTCCGCGACGTCGAGCAGGACGTCCGCCAGTCCATGCAGCGGGTCCGGACCAACCCCTTCCTGCTCCACAAGGACGATGTGCGAGGCTTCGTCTTCGACGTGCACACGGGTCTCCTGCGGGAGGTCGATCCGGCCACCTGAGTGACAGACCCGGCGGACGCCGTCAAGAATGCGGGGAGACACCGCCCGGAACCCGTCCGGGGCGGCGTCCGTGTTTCGGGGTGGGCCGGTTCATGCGCCAACAGCGTCGGCCCTGAGAAAGGGCCGAGGAGAACCAGGTGACCACGTACGACGACCGAGCGAGCCTCGCTGATCTGACCAGCACGGCCGAGCGGGTCCGCCGGTCGGTCGAGAGCGTGATCGAGGGCAAGCCCGAGGTCGTACGGATCGCGCTGACCGTGCTGCTGGCCGAGGGGCACCTCCTGATCGAGGACGTCCCCGGCGTCGGCAAGACGATGCTGGCCAAGACGCTCGCCAAGTCCATCGACTGCTCGGTCCAGCGCATCCAGTTCACGCCGGACCTGCTGCCCTCGGACATCACCGGCGTCAGCATCTACGACCAGCAGCGCCGCGAGTTCGAGTTCAAGCCCGGCGCGATCTTCGCGCAGATCGTCATCGGCGACGAGATCAACCGCGCCTCCCCCAAGACCCAGTCCGCGCTGCTGGAGTCGATGGAGGAGCGCCAGGTCACCATCGACGGCACCACCTACGCCCTGCCCAGCCCGTTCATGGTCGTCGCCACCCAGAACCCGGTCGAGATGGAGGGCACCTACCCCCTCCCCGAGGCCCAGCGCGACCGCTTCATGGCCCGCGTCTCCGTCGGCTACCCCAGCCCCGAGGCCGAGCTCCAGATGCTCGACGTGCACGGCGGGCTCTCCCCGCTCGACGACCTCACCGCCGTCGCGCACGCCCACGACGTGGTCAAGCTGATCGAAGCCGTCCGCGAGGTGTACGTCGCCGCGCCCGTACGCCGCTACGTGGTGGACCTCGTCTCCGCGACCCGCAGCCACCCGGAGCTGCGCCTGGGCGCCTCGCCCCGCGCCACCCTGCACCTGCTGCGCGCCGTCAAGGCCTCCGCCGCCCTGTCCGGCCGGGACTACGTCCTGCCCGACGACGTGCAGCAGCTGGCCGCGCCCGTCCTCGCGCACCGGCTGCTGCCCACCGCGCAGGCCCAGCTGAACCGGCGCACCGCCGAGCAGGTCGTCCACGACATCCTCCAGCGCACCCCCGTCCCCGCCGCGCACGCGCGCGGCGAGATGCCGCCCGGCGCGGGCCTGCGGGGCTTCTGATGAGCGCCGGTGCCCCGCACGGCGCCGGCGGGCAGGTGAGGGAAGCCGGGGGGCTGCGCGCCTCGTTCGCGGGGCTGACCACCCGGGGCCGCTCGTTCCTGGCCGCCGGGACCGCCGCCGCCGTCTGCGCGTACGTCCTGGGCCAGGGCCAGCTCCTGCGGGTCGGGCTGCTGCTCGTCGCCCTGCCCCTGATCTGCGTCCTCGCCCTGCACCGCACCCGCCACCGGGTCACCGCGAGCCGGCGCCTGACCCCGCCGCGGGTGCCCGCCGGCGGGGAGGCCCGCGTCCAGCTCCGGCTGGAGAACGTCTCCCGGGTGCCCACGGGACTGCTGATGCTCCAGGACCGGGTCCCGTACGTGCTGGGCCCGCGGCCCCGCTTCGTACTGGACCGGGTGGAGTCCGGCGGGCGCCGCGAGGTGTCGTACCGGGTCCGTTCCGACCTGCGCGGCCGCTACCCGCTCGGCCCGCTCCAGCTGCGCCTGACCGACCCCTTCGGGCTGGTCGAGCTGACCCGCTCCTTCACCGCCTACGACACCCTCACCGTCGTCCCGCGCACCCAGCCCCTGCCCCCGGTCCGGATGACCGGCGAGGCGGGCGGCTACGGCGACGGCAGCCGCCGCTCGCTCGCGCTGGCCGGGGACGACGACGTGATCCCGCGCACCTACCGCCGCGGCGACGACCTGCGCCGGGTCCACTGGCGCTCCACCGCCCGCTACGGCGAGCTGATGGTGCGCCGCGAGGAACAGCCCCAGCGCAGCAGGGCCACCGTCCTGCTGGACACCCGCGACACGGCGTACGCCGGCGCGGGCCCCGACTCCGCCTTCGAGTGGGCGGTGTCGGCCGCCGCCTCCACGCTGCTGCACGTCCTGGAGCAGGGGTTCTCGGTGCGGCTGATCACCGACACCGGTGACCGCGTGCCCGGCGAGGGCGGCGGTGGCGGTGGCGGCTTCTCCTCGGGCGGCCCCGAGTCCGCCGAGGCGGCGGGGCTGATGATGGACACCCTCGCGGTCGTCGGGCACTCCGACGGGAGCGGCTTGGGCCGCGCCTACGACGCGGTCCGCAGCGGCGGAGCGGGCCCCGCCTCCTCCGGCGGCGACGGCCTGCTCATCGCCTTCTTCGGCGACCTCGACGGCGAACAGACCGAGATGGCGGCCCGGATGCGGCAGCGCAGCGCGGGCGCGGTGGCGTTCGTACTGGACTCCGCGGCCTGGACCGGAGCGCCCTCGCGGGCGGAGGAGCGGCTGCGCAGGCTGCGGGACGCGGGCTGGACGGCGCTGGCCGTCCCGCCCGGCGCCGCCTTCGCCGAACTGTGGCGGCAGGCCGGGAACGCTCCCCTCGGCCCCGAGAACTCCGGAGGCCGGGCATGAGCGGGCGCACGCGGGTGACGCTCTTCGCAATGCTGGCGACGCTGCTGACCTCCTGGTCGCTGGCACCGCTGGTGGAGTCCACGGGCTGGCTGCTCCAGGCGGCGGCGCTGCTCGGGGTGCAGTCCGCGGTGGGGGCCGGCGCCCGGCGGGTGCCGCTGGCGCGGTCGCTGACCGTGGCGGCGCAGCTGCTGGTGTCGCTGCTGGTGCTCGCCTTCCTCTTCGCGGGGAAGGCCGAGGCCGCCGGGGGCGGGCCGCTGTCCTTCCTGGTCACCGACTTCGGGGCCCTGTTCCAGCAGGGCGTGCGGGACGTGAGCGAGTTCGCCATACCGGCCCCCCTCACCGACGGCATCCGGCTGCTGCTGCTGGCCGGGGTGCTGCTGATCGGGCTGCTGGTGGACGTGCTCGCGGTGACGCTGCGGACCTCCGCTGCCGCCGGGCTGCCGCTGCTGGCGCTGTACTCGGTGGCGGCCGGGCTGGCGACGGGCCAGGGCGGCTCCTGGTTCGCCTTCCTGCTGGCCGGGGCGGGCTACCTGATGCTGCTGCTGTCGGAGGGGCGCGACCGGCTGGCCCAGTGGGGCCGGGTCTTCGGCGGCGCCCCGGGCACGCGCGTCTCGGCGGCCTCCGGGTACGGGGGCGGCGCGGGCGGCGGCCGGGCGGTGGCGCCCGTGCGCACCGGGCGCCGGATCGGCGTGGTCGCGCTCGGCGTCGCCGTGGCGGTGCCGGCCGTCCTGCCCTCGCTCGGCGGCGGGCTGCTGGGCGCCCCGGGCGACGACTCGGGCGCGGCGGGCCGGGGCGGCGGCACGATCTCGGCGGTGAACCCGCTGGTCTCGCTGCAGAGCAGCCTGAACGCGCAGGACAACCGGGTCGTGCTGAAGTACCGCACGGACAGCCCGCAGCTCGGCGAGCAGTACCTGCGGATCCTGGCGCTGGACGAGTTCAACGGCGTCAAGTGGGAGGCCTCCGGGCGCCCGCTGACGGACGTGCCGGAGCGGCTGCCGACCCCGTCGGGGCTGAGCGACCGGGTGCGCGAGAACGCGTCCGAGGTACGCACCTCCGTCTCGGCGGCGCAGACGTACGCCCAGCGCTACCTGCCGATGCCGTACCCGGCGACGCAGATCGACATCGCCGGCAAGTGGCGGTACGAACCGGCCGGCCGGACCCTGGTCGGCGACCAGCTGGCCAAGGACCGCTTCCAGAACGTGCAGGGCGCGCAGTACACCGTACGGAGCCTGCTGCTGCGGCCCACGGCGGCGCAGCTCCAGGCCGCGCCCGCCGCGAACCCGGCGGTGCGGGAGGAGTACACGAGGCTCCCGGACAACCTGCCGCCCGTGGTGGCGGAGACGGCCCGGCGGGTCACCCAGGGCGCGCGGGACGACTACACGCGGGCCGTGCGGCTCCAGGACTTCTTCGCGGTGAACGGCGGCTTCCGCTACGACACCAAGGTGTCCTCGGGGACGGGCTCGCAGGCCATCGCCCGGTTCCTGGCGGACAAGGAGGGCTTCTGCGTCCACTTCGCCTTCTCGATGGCGGCGATGTCCCGCTCGCTGGGCATCCCGGCGCGGGTGGCGGTCGGGTTCACCCCGGGCGAGAAGCAGGCCGACGGCAGTGTGAACGTCTCGATGCGGGACGCGCACGCGTGGCCCGAGCTGTACTTCGAGGGCGTGGGGTGGACCAGGTTCGAACCGACGCCCCGGGCCGGCATCTCGCTGCCGGACTACAGCCGCACCGAGGCCCCGGCGCCGCAGCCGTCCGCGCCGTCCGCGCTGCCCTCGGCGTCCGCGTCGGCGGCGGCACCCCTGCCCTCGCAGGCCGAGGCGTGCCCGCCGGAGCTGAAGAAGCTCGGCGAGTGCGGCCTGCCGGCCGCCCCGCAGGGCACCGGCACCGGGTCCGGCGGCGTGCCGGTCGGCGCGGTCCTCGGCTGGACCGCCGGCGCGCTGGTGGTCCTCGGGCTGCCGCTGCTGCCGCTGCTGTGGCGCCGACGGGTCCGCGAGCGGCGGCTGGCCTCCCCGCGGGCGGGGGCCGCACGGGGGCCGTCGTCCCCCGGGGCCCCGGCCGTCCCGCCGGTGTCCTCCGCCGGGGTGCTGGCCGCCTGGCGGGAACTGGGCGACTCGGCCTGGGACGTGGGCATCCCGCCCGACGGGGCGCTGTCGCCGCGTCAGGCCGCGAGCCGGGTCGTGGTCCTCGGCCGGCTCGACGGGGAGCCCGCGCAGGCGGTGCACCGGGTCGCGGACGCGGTGGAGCGGACGCTGTACGCCCCGCCCGGCGCGGACGTCCCGTACCCGCGGCTGGCCGACGACGTACGCCTGGCCCGCACGGCCCTGCTGGCCGCCCTGGGGCGCCGGGCCCGGCTGCGCGCGCTGCTGCTCCCCCGGTCGGCGGCGCGCGTGACCGCCGCCGCCTCGGCACGGGCTGCGGCGCTGTCCGCGCGGACGGCGGCCCTCACGGCCCGGATCCGCTTCCGGATCCCGCTGCGGGGCCGCGGCTGAGCGGGAGCCCGCGGCAGGACATGACGGACGCCGGTGCGTTCGGACTCGTTCCCCCCGAGTCCGAACGCACCGGCGTTCGCCGTACCGCTCCCGGCCAGGGACCCGGTCCGCTCCGCGGCCCCGTGTCCGCGGTGCGGGCCGAGGCCCCGTCCGTGCCTCCAGTCTGCTGTCTTCGCAGGTGGGAGCCCATCCGTACGCGTACTCATCTGTTCGCCTGAGTACGGATACTCAGTTCTACGCCGGTCCGGCCCCCGTGCGGCACCGCCGACCGGGGGTCAGCGGCTTCCCGTGCGGCACCGCCGACCGGGGTCAGCGGCTCCCGCTCACCCGTCCCCGGAGCAGCAGCGAAAGCGCCGAGTGGACGTCGTCCAGGGAGCGCTCGCTCTGGAAGGCCTGCCAGTCCAGCGCGGCCACCAGCACCATCCCGACCAGTGCGGCCGCCGTCAGCGGCACGTCGATCTCGGCGCTGAGCTCCCCGCGTTCCACGCCCTCCCTCAGTACCGACTCGACGACCGCGACGGCTTCGCCCCGCACCACCATCAGGGTGGACTGCCAGGCGCGGTTGGTCCGCCAGAGTTCGGCGACGTACAGCTGGGTGAAGGCCGGATAGCGGTCGATGAAGACCAGGCCCGCGCGGATCATCGCGTCGAGGGCCTCGATCCGGCTGCCGCCGCGCGCCTCGGTCCCGTCCGCCGCCGCCCGCAGCGAGGCGGTCAGCAGACCCACCCCGTGCCGCAGCAGCTCCTCGAAGAGCTCGGTCTTGCTCGCGAAGTTGTAGTAGACGGTGCCCTTGGCCACTCCGGCCCGCTCGGCGATCTCGTCCACCGTGGTCGCGGAGAAGCCCTGTTCGGCGATGAGCGTGACGGCCGCCTCGTACAGCTTCTGCCGCGTGGCCTGCCGCCGGGCGCCGCCCGCGGTGGTGCTACTGCTTTCCATGGCGCTGATTCTCACAGGTCACAGCCCCTCACAGGCTCAGTTCGGGGTGCAGTCGGTCCATCGTCCACACCTGCTTGCCGCGGGCGGCGAGCGCGGTGAGGGCCAGCGCCCCGGCCGTGAAGGCCACCAGGACCGCGGAGCCCTGCCACACCGGGGTGAGGTCGCCGCCGGTGATGAGGCGGCGCAGGCCCTCGACGACGTAGGACATCGGCAGGTACGGGTGGACGTCGTTGAAGAAGTCCGGGCTGGTCTGGATGGGGTAGGTACCGCCGGCCGAGGTGAGCTGGAGCATCAGGACGGCGAGGACCAGGATGCGGCCGGCCGCGCCGAACTTGGCGTTCAGCCACTGGATGATCGCCGCGAAGCAGGCGGTGACCAGGACCAGGAAGCCGATGGTCAGGGCCGGGTGGGCCATCTTCAGCCCGAGGCCCGGGGCCCAGTGCAGTACGGACATCAGCGCGCCCACCTGCGCGGCGCCGAGGCCGACCACGGGCAGCCAGCCCGCGACGGCGATCCGCCAGGGCGAGGCGCCGGCGGCCAGGGCCCGCTTGTTCATGGGCGCGATCAGCATGTAGGCGACCATCGCGCCGACCCACAGGGACAGCGGGATGAAGTACGGGGCGAAGCCTGTGCCGTAGTTGGGCGCCTTGTGCAGGGCCTGGTTGGCGAGCTGGACCGGGTCGGCCATGACCTGCGTACGGGTGTCGCGCTGCCGCTGGTCGTAGTCCGGGATCTTGCCGACGCCCTCGTGGAGGCCGTCGGCGAGCCGGCCGCTGCCGTCGACGAGCTTGAACATGCCGCCGCCCAGGGTGTGGGCGCCGTCGCCGAGCTTGCCGACGCCTTCGCCCAGCTTGCCGGAGCCGCCCGCGGCGGTGCCGATGCCCTTGTGCAGCTCGACCATGCCGGCGGCGACCTTGTGGGCGCCGTCGTTGAGGGCGTTGGCCTTGGTGACGGCGGCGTCGAGGTCGCCCGCGAGGCCGGGGGCCTTGGTGGCGAGTTCGCGGGCCTTGTTCTCCAGGTCGGTCAGCTGTCCGCGGAGCTTGGTGATGTCGCCGCTGGAGTTCCCGAGGACGGTGCTCACGTCGCCGGCGAGCAGGGCGGCCTCGGCCGCGCTGTCCTTGATCTGCTTCAGCTCGGGGCAGGAGGCGGCGAGGGGCGCGGCACCGGGGGTCACGCACACCTTGGTGTAGTACGAGTCCAGGCCGGTGGCGACCGCCTTGGTCCGGGCGGCGGCGGCCGGGGCCTTCTCGACGGCCTTGGCGAGGTGGTTGTTTACGACCTTGGCGCTGTCGGCGACCAGCTTGGCGGTGTCCGCCAGGTTCTTGGGGTCCTTGACGAAGGGGCGGGCCTTGTCGGCCGCGCCGTTGACCACGTCGGCGACCTTCTGGGTGCCGTCCGCGACCTGCCGGGAGCCGGTCTCCAGCTTGCCGGCCGCCTCGTTGAGCTTCTTCAGGCCGCCGGTGAGCTCGCCGGACTTCTCCTTGGCCGTGTCGAGGCCGTCGGCGAGTTCCTTCGCGCCCTGCTGGGCCTTGCCCGCGCCGTCCTTGAGCTGGTCGGCGCCGTCGGCGGCCTCGGCGGTCTTGTCGTGCAGGTCGGAGAAGGAGATGAAGATCTTGTCGAGGAAACCGCGGGAGGCGTTGGTGGACGCCGCCGAGCGGACCTCGGAGAAGACGGTGCGCGAGATCGAGCCGACGATGTAGTTGTTGGCGTCGTTCGTGCGGACCTGGAGGGCCCCGGTGGTGGGGTCGTCGCCGCCGCTGGAGGCGACGTTCCTGCTGAAGTCGGCGGGCATGGTCAGGGAGAGGTAGTACTTCCCGTTCTCCAGGCCCTTGGCCGCCTCGGCGGCGCTGACCTCGCGCCAGTCGAACGTCCTGCTCTCGCGCAGCTTGCGGGTGATCTCACCGCCGGCGTCGAGGCGCTTGCCGTCCACGGTGGTGCCCTGGTCGGCGTTGACGAGGGCGACGGGCACCCTGTCGAGGCGCTTGTACGGGTCCCAGAACGACCAGAGGTACAGGGCCCCGTAGAGCAGGGGCAGCAGGAGCAGCGCGACGAGGGCGGCCCGGGGCAGCTTCCCCCGCCCGAACCGCTTCAGCTCAAGCGCGGCCAGTTTCGGAGAGCGCATCGTCCGCCCCCTTCGTGTCTTCGTCGGTGTCGGTGTCGGCCTCTTCGGTGCCGGTCTCTTCGGCGTCGGCTTCGGTGCCGGTGCCGGTGCCGGGCTCCTCGGTGTGGGTGCCGGGCTCCTCGGCGTCGGCCTCGGCGTCGCTGTCCCCGTCGGGGTCCGTGTCGTTGCCCGGGGTCGTGCCGGCGGGCAGGCCCCAGGTGATCTTCGGACCGTCGCCGTGAGCCACGGCCGCCCCCGCGGGACGGGGCACGGACTTCCCGGTGTTCCCGCCCGCCCGCGGCGGCGGGCCCACGGGCTCCGCCGTGTCCGGCCCCGCGCCCGTGCGCAGCACCGTCACGCCCTCGGGGGCCTCGCTGCACACCGCGAGGACGGTGGTCCCGCGGCCGGCGATCGAGCGCAGCAGGGCCCAGGCCTGCGCGCGTTCGGCGTCCGAGAGCTTGAGGTCGAGGTCGTCGAGGGCCAGCAGCCGGGGGCCGCCCAGCAGGGCGATGGCCAGGGACAGCCGTACGGCCTCCAGGCGTTCGAGGTCGCGTACGGAGGTCCGCTCGCCCTTCGGCAGGGCGGAGAGGTCCAGTCCGACGGCGGCCAGGGCCTCGTCGATCCGGGCCCTGGCGGCGGCGCGGCGGTCGCCGCGCGGGCGCAGCAGGGAGCGCAGGGGGGCGTCGTAGCGGCGCTGGAGCATGGCTCCCTCGCGCAGCTGCTCGGCGACGGTGAGGGCCTGGTCGAGGTCGTTGACCCCGGGGACGGGGCCCAGGGCGGTGATCCGGCGGACCGCGGCCATCTTCTTCGGCAGCCGGTGGCGGCCGATCTCGGCGTGGCCCTCGGTGGCCTTCATCCGTCCGGTGAGGGCGAGGAGCAGGCAGGTCCGGCCGCTGCCGGAGGGCCCTTCGAGCGCGATGAGCGATCCGGGAGCCGCTTCGATCCCCACGCCCCGGAACACCCAGCCGCGCGGGCCCTTGAGTCCGAAGCCCTCGGCCTTGACGGCGGCGCCGTGCGGGCTGTTCACGCCCCTCCCCCTTCTTTTGAACTGACCAGTCAGTTCAAAAGCTAGCAGGCGCCGGGCCCGAGGGCCCGCCGGGCGGGGCTTTTGGCGGGATTCGAAGGTCCGCCGCAGGCCTGCGGCCTCCCTCACCGTCGTGCCCGCGACGGGGCCGCCCATGCCCGTCCCGTCCGGGTTTCACGGCGAATGCGCAGGTCAGCGCGATTGTCAGTGGCCCCCGTCACGATGGACCCACGAACGGAGAAACAGCCGCACCGCTAAGCACCACGCAACGACAGGAGGTTCGTCATGGCCACACCGTCCCCGTCCCCTGTCCACCCCGTCCCGCGCAGGGCGTCCGCACCGCCGGCCGCCCTCGAACTGCTCGCCAAGGCCCGCGACGGCCTGGCCGAGGCGGCCCTGCTGCCCCGGCCCAACGAGCGGTACGCCACCGCACACCTGGCCGCGCTGCGCGCCGCCGCGGCCGTGCTCGCCGCGCGCGGGCGGCCCGAGCCGGCCGGCCCCCGGCGGCGGCCGCGGATCCGCAGCGCGTGGGAGGTGCTGCCGGAGATAGCGCCGGAGCTGACCGAGTGGAGCGCGCTGTTCGCCTCGGGTGCCGCCCGGCGGGCCCGGGCCGAGGCCGGGATACGGGACGCGGCGAGCAGCCGGGACGCGGACGACCTCGTACGGGAGGCGGGGATGTTCCTGCGGCTGGTGGAGCGGATGCTCGCGCTGCAGCCCGTGACGCAAGCGCTGCCGCAGCCTCGTCCGGAGCGTCCGAACGCCGGATGAGCTGCGCGGTCGGCTGAGGCAATAGGGTGGGGCAAGCACCTCCCCACCCTTACGCGCCGAGGAGTCATCAGCCGTGTCGGACACTTCCCGCCCCCGTGCCTCCCTCCGCACCGCCGTGGTGTGGGAGGTCCTCAAGGAGGCCCTCGACCGCCGGGTGAAGGCGACCGGGCGGGAAGCGCTCGAGGTGCTGGACACCGGCGGCGGCACGGGCAAGTTCGCCGTGCCGGTGGCCCGGCTGGGCCACCGGGTGACCGTGGTCGACCCCAGCCCGAACGCGCTGTTCGGCCTGGAGCGCCGGGTCTCCGAGGCCGGTGTCGCCGATCTCGTGCGCGGAGTCCAGGGCGATGCCCAGGGCCTGCTGGACGTCGTCGAGCGGGACGCGTACGACGTGGTGCTCTGCCACGGCGTGCTCGAGTACGTGGACGACCCGGCCGAGGGCGTGGCCAACGCCGTCGCCGCCCTGCGCCCCGGCGGCATCCTCAGCCTGCTCGGCGCCGGCGTCGGCGGAGCCGTGCTGGCGCGGGCGCTGGCCGGGCACTTCACCGAGGCCCGCACCGCCCTCACCGACCCGGCCGGGCGCTGGGGCTCCGGCGACCCGGTGCCGCGCCGCTTCACCGCCGAACAGCTGAGCGCGCTGGTCGGCGACGCCGGCCTGGAGGTCGGCGCGGTCCACGGCGTGCGGATCTTCGCCGACCTGGTCCCCGGGGTGCTCGTGGACACCGAGCCCGGGGCGGTCGAGGCGCTGCTGCGTCTGGAGGAGGCAGCAGCCGAGCTGCCCGCCTTCCACGCGGTGGCCACGCAGTTGCACGTCCTGGGCGAGAAGCCCGCCTGATCTGCGGGCTTGCTCGACCGGGCTGCGGCGGATCCCCTCCCAACCGGCGCGCCGACACGTATGATCGGGTGCACCGGTCGGCATGACGGACCGCCCATTGGGGAATAAGCGCCTCAATGGCCGCCCGCCTTGGTGTCGGTACGTTCGAAGCACCCGTTCGGCACCGGTCCGGCACTCAGGACCTGCCCGGCACGGTGGTTTGCAGAATGTGGCGTAGAGGGCGGGTATCACGGGGGCGATTCCCCGCCTATCCTGAAGGGGACCCCTGGTCGCTACCCCCCGCGACCGACGGATGAGGAGGACTCCCGTGCCGCTCTCGGAGCACGAGCAGCGCATGCTCGAGCAGATGGAGCGAGCGCTGTACGCCGAAGACCCCAAGTTCGCGACAGCGCTTGAGGGCAGTGGACTGCGCACGTACACCCGGCGACGGGTCTACCAGGCAGTCGTAGGCATTGTGGTGGGTATCGCGCTCCTCATGACTGGTGTGATCTGGCAGGAAGTGCTCTGGATCAGCGTGGTGGGATTCCTCGTCATGCTGGCCTGTACGGTCCTCGTGGTCACCGGTTGGCGCAAGGCCCCCAAGCCTGGCGAACAGCCCGTCTCCGGAAGTGCCGGCGGTTCGGCCCATGGCCGCAACCGGCAGCGTCGGTCGATGATGACCCGTATCGAGGAACGGTGGCAGCGCCGCCGTGACGAGCAGGGGCAGTAGCCCGCACATACTCCGCCGGTGAGGGGACGTCCGCGAGCGCGCGGCCGTCCCCTCGCCGTTTCCCCCGCCCTGATCGGCCGCTCTGCGGCATGCTGATCAGATGAGTGTGCTCCCCCTGGTCTTCACCAGCGGCTGGGCCAGCGGGATCAACGCCTACGCCGTGATCCTCCTGCTCGGCGTCTTCGGCGCGACCGGACTGTCCGACGAGGTCCCCGCCTCGCTCCAGCGCACCGACGTCCTCGTCGTCGCGGCCGTGCTGTTCCTGTGCGAGGCCGTGGCCGACAAGATCCCGTACGTGGACTCCCTGTGGGACACGGTCCACACCGTGATCCGGCCCGTCTCCGGAGCGGTCGTCGGCGCCCTCCTGGCCGGGCAGAGCGGCTCGCTCTCCGACCTCGCCGCCGGTGCCGTCGGCGGTTCCACCGCGCTGGCCAGCCATTTCGTCAAGGCCGGCACCCGGATGGCGGTCAACACCTCGCCCGAGCCGTTCAGCAACATCGTGCTGAGCACCGCCGAGGACCTGGGCGTGGGCGGCATCGTCACCTTCGCCATGTTCAACCCCCGGGCGGCCGCCGTCATCGCCGCCGTCCTGCTGCTCCTCGGCCTGGTCCTGGTGGTCTACCTCTGGAGCCGGATCCGCCGCTTCCGACGGCGACGGGCCCAGCGCCGCGAGGAGAGACGGCTGGCCGCCACCGTCCGGGCCGCGGGCGGAGCACCACCCGGCTGACCTGCGGGCCTGGCTCGATAGGCTCAGTGGCATGGCGAGTATTGCGGTGATCGGCGCCGGCATGGGCGCGATGGCGACGGCGGCCCGGCTGGCCGTGGCGGGGCACCGGGTGACGGTGTACGAGCGCGGGTCCACCTACGGGGGCTCCGTCGGCCGGTACGAGCGCGACGGCTTCGCCTTCGACACCGGGCCCGGGCTGCTGCACCTGCCCGCCGTCTACCGCGACCTGTTCGTGAAGACCGGCAAGCGGCCCCTGGAGGACTGCGTCGGCACGGTCCAGCTGGACCCCGCCGTCCGGCACGTGCTGGACGGTGCCGCCGTCACCCTCCCCGGCGCCTCCCGGGGCGGGGTCGCCGCCGCCCTCGACGAGGCCTTCGGCGCGGGCGCGGGCGAGTGCTGGAACGCCCTGCTGGGGCGGGCCCGCGACACCTGGGACGCCACCCGCCGCCCGCTGCTGGAGGAGCCCCTGCGCCCCGACTGGCAGGTACTGGGCCGCGACCCGTACCCGGCGCTGCGCGGCAGCGGTCTGCTGCGCCGCCGTCCGCCGACGCTGGCCGAGGTGGCCCGGCGCGAGCTGGGCGGCCGGCTCGGCGAGCTGCTGGCGGGCCGGGTCCTGGCGTACGGGCTGGACCCGGACACGGTGCCCGCGGCGGCGGCCGCGCTGCCCTACATGGAGCAGACCTTCGGCAGCTGGTACGTCCGGGGCGGCATGCGCGAGCTGGCCACCGCCGTCTACGAGCGCTGCCGGGAGCGGAGGGTGGAGTTCGTCTTCGGCGCCGCCGTCCGCTCGGTGCTGAGCCGGGACGGCCGGGCGGCCGGGGTGGGGCTGGCCGACGGCACCGAGGCCGCCGCCGACCACGTCGTCTGCGGCATCGACCCGAGGCAGCTGCCGAGCGCCTCGGTGCCCCGCCCGCCCGGCGGCGTACCGGCCCGGGGCACGGAGGTGCCCGGCCGGCTGACCCTGCTGCTGGCGCTGAGGGGCGCCCGCCCGGCGGACGCCGTCCACCGCACCCTGGTGCACTCCCCGGACTCCGCCGGCGTCCGGCTGGTCACGGTGCTGCGCCCGGACGACCCCGCCACCCGGCCGGACCCGGACCACGAGGCGGTCACCGTGAGCGCCGTGTGCGGGCCCGCGGGCGGCGCGCCCGTCCCGGACCCGGAGAAGCTGCTGGACCTCGCCGCCCGGGCCGTCCCCGGGCTGCGCGAGCGGCTGCTGTGGCAGGAGGTGCGCACCCCGGAGGACGTGGAGGCCGCCACGGGTGCCCTCGGCGGCTCGGTGCCGCCGCCGGCGCTGCCGGGGGGCGGGGGCCGGCTGCTGTACCCGGCCAACACGACGGCACTGCCCGGGCTGTACCTCGCGGGCGGCTGGGCGCACCCCGGCGGCGGGCTCGCCCACGCCGGGATGACGGGGGCCCTGGTGGCCGGGCTGATCGTGGAGGGGGCCGGGTTCCGCGGCTCGCAGTGAGCCCCGGCCCGCCGGGCCGGGGCGGGCCGGGGCCGGGTGCCCGTCAGTGGCGGTACTGGCCGTACTCGCCGTTGCCGGGGTACGGGTACTCCTGCTGCGGGTCCTGCTCCGGGTAGGGCTGCGGGGCGGCGTCGGTGGCGCGCTGCTGCGGGACCCAGACCCCGCCGGGCGGGGTGTCCATGGAGTACTGCTGCTGGGCGGGGTCGCCGTAGGGCGGGTAGGCCGCGCCGTCGTAGGACGGGGCCGGGGAGACCTCGCCGCCGGTGCCGATGTACGGGTCCGAGTAGGCGGCGTAGACCTGCTGCTCGCCCCCGGGGTAGGTGCCGGGGTAGTCGTAGCCGCCCTGGCCCTGCTGCTGGTCGTAGTAGGCCGCGTACTGGTGCGCGTCCTGCTCGGCCGTGGTGAACGGCGAGGCGAAGGGGGTCTCGGCGCCGGACTGCTGGGGCTGCTGCGGCTGCTGCGGGACGAAGCTCTGTATCCCGTACGAGCCGGTCTCCTCGGGCACCGGCTGCGGGGTGAACACCGCGTCCTCGGAGCCCGGGCCATCGCCCGGTCCCCGGCCCTGGTCGGCGTACTCCAGCCCGGTGACCTCCAGTGCGGGCTCCGGGCGCGGTGCGCTCCCGGAGCGGCGGCGTCTGCCCGGCGCCGCCTCCGGTGCGGGCCGCCCGCCCCGGCGCAGCGCCCAGCCGGCCACGAAGCCCTTCCGGAAGGAGAGCGTGACCAGGGTCTGGCCGACGGCGAAGGCGGTCGCGCCGGCGGCGATCACGAGCACCGACGGCAGTACCACTCCGGCCACCACTCCGGCGAAGCCGGTGAAGGCCAGCAGGCGCCAGCGCAGCCGGGCCTTGTACTGCATCAGGACCTCGGCAAGCAGCCACAACGCGACGATGCCGAACGCGATGTAGAGGACCGTCATTCCCATGCAAGGCCCCTCTCGGTACGGCCGCCCGCGCGGGAAGGAGAGACGGCCGGTCAGGCCCGCTGGTGCAGGCCCAGGTTCTCGTAGATCTCGAGAGTCGCCGTGGAATTGTTCAGCGTGATGAAGTGCAGTCCCGGGACACCCTCGGACAGCAGCCGCGCGCAGAACTCCGTGGCGAACTCGATGCCAATGGAGCGTACAGCGGCCGGGTCGTCCTTGACGGCGAGCATGCGTTCTTTCACGGCGTCGGGGAAGACCGCGGTGCTCAGCTGCGGCAGCCGGTCGAGCTGCTTGATACCGACAACGGGCATGACCTCGGGGATGATCGGGGTCTCGCAGCCCGCCTTGGCGACGCTGTCGCGCAGCCGCAGATAATTCTCGGGATCGAAGAACATCTGGGTGATGGCGTAGTCCGCACCGGCGCGGCACTTGTCCACGAAGTGCCGGATGTCCGTGTCCCAGTCCTCGGAGCGCGGGTGCATCTCGGGGAAGGCGGCGACGCCGACGCAGAAGTCGCCGGACTCCTTGAGCAGGCGCACCAGGTCGGCCGCGTAGTCCACGCCCTCCGGGTGCCTGACCCAGGGGCCCATGGGGTCGCCGGGCGGGTCTCCGCGCAGGGCGAGCATGTTGCGGATGCCGGCGTCGGCGAACTGGCCGATGACGTGGCGCAGCTCGGCGACGGAGTGGTCCACCGCGGTCAGGTGCGCGACGGGCGTCAGGGTGGTGTCGGAGGCGATCTGCTGGGTGGCGCGGACGGTGCCGCCACGGGTGGAGCCGCCGGCCCCGTACGTGACGGAGACGAAGCTCGGGGAGACCGCCTCGATCCGGCGGAGCGCGTTCCAGAGGTTGCGCTCGCCCTTCTCGGTCTTGGGAGCCCAGAACTCGAAGGAGTACGAGGCTCCGGACGCGAGGAGGTCGCGGACCGTGTGTGCACGGTCCGACCAGGTGGAAGCGGTACCAAGGGCCATACGGGCAGGTTAGACGGGGCCCGGCGGACGCCGAAGCGCTGTCCACGAACTGGACAGCTTTTTGGACACCGCTCCAGCGTCACCCGAGGCGGGCGCGAACCCTCTTGGCGAGTTCGGCGGCCGCGGCACCGGGGTCGGAGGCCTCGGTGAGGGCCCGGACGACCACGACGCGGGTGGCGCCGGCGTCCAGGACCTCGTCCAGATTGCCGGCGTCGATGCCGCCGATGGCGAACCAGGGGCGGTCCTGGGCGAGGGAGGCCGCGTACCGGACGAGGCCGAGTCCGGGGGCGTGGCGGCCGGGCTTGGTGGGGGTGGGCCAGCAGGGGCCGGTGCAGAAGTAGTCCACGCCGGGCTCGGCGACGGCGGCGTCCACCTCGGACTCGGCGTGGCAGGAGCGGCCGATCAGGACCCGGCCGCCGAGGACGGCGCGGGCGGCGGGGACGGGGATGTCGCCCTGGCCGAGGTGCAGGACGTCGGAGCCGATGGCGTGCGCGACGTCGGCGCGGTCGTTGACGGCGAGGAGCTTGCCGTGGCGGCGGGCGGCCTCGGCGAAGACCTGGAGGTGTTCGAGCTCCTCGCCCGCCTCCATGCCCTTGTCGCGGAGCTGGACGATGTCGACGCCGCCGGCCAGGACGGCGTCGAGGAACTCGGGGAGGTCACCCTGCCGCTTGCGCGCGTCCGTGCACAGGTAGAGCCGGGCGTCGGACAGCTGCTGCATGGGTTCCCCCCGTGGTGGTGAGGTGGGGGGGGGGGGGGGGGGGGGGGGGGGGGAGGGGGGGGGGGGGGGGGGGGGGGGGGGGGGGGGGGGGGGGGGGGGGGGGGGGGGGGGGGGGGGGG
>NZ_JBVHWK010000042.1:0-50347 GCF_055569445.1 Streptomyces sp. NPDC029122
CCAGCGCACCCGTACCCCCGGTGATCAACACCGTCCCCTCCGCACCCCACACCGCACCCCCGGCAGAAACCACCGCCGCCCGCACCAGGCGCGGGATGAGCAGGGAGCCGTCGCGGACGGCGACCTGGGGTTCCCCGGTGGCGAGTGCGGCGGCCAGGTCGGTGCTGCCGCTGTCCCACGGGTCGAGGTCGACCAGGACGAAGCGGTCCTGGTTCTCCGTCTGGGCGGAGCGCAGCAGACCCCACAGCGGGGCGTGCGCGAGGTCGATGACGTCCTCGCCGGCGCGCACGGAGACGGCGCCGCGCGTGACGATCACCAGCCGGGCGGCGGCCAGCCGGTCCTCGGCGAGCCAGTCCCGGACGAGGCCGAGGGCGGCGGCCGTCGCCGCGCGGGCGGCTTCGGCGGTCGGGGCTCCGTCCGTGTCCGCACCCGTGGCGGGGGCGCAGGAGAGGACGACCGTCGAGGGGACGGCGAGCCCCTGGTCGAGGGCGGCGGTGAGATCGGCGAGGCGGGGGTAGGCGGCGCCGCCCAGCTCGGTCCAGTCGGGGAGCCGGCCGGCGCCCCCGGTCGCGGGGACCGCCGACCACTCGACGCGGTGGAGGGCCTCGCGGTGTGCGCCGCGCAGGGCTCCCGCGGCGACGGGCCGCAGTACGAGCGACTCGACGCGGGCCACGGGGCGGCCCTCGGCGTCGGCGACGTCCAGCGCGACCGTGTCGGTGCCGAGGGGGGTCATGCGCAGGCGGAGCGAGGCGGCTCCGGTGGCGAGCAGGGAGACGCCGCTCCACACGAACGGCAGCCGGACGCCGGAGTCCTCGCCGCGGGCGGCGCGGACGAGCTGCTCGGCGTGCAGGGCGGCGTCGAGGAGGGCGGGGTGCAGGCCGAAGGCCGCCGCCTCCTCGCGCTGCGCCGCATCCAGCGCCACCTCCGCGTACACGGCCCCGTCCACGCTCCAGGCCGCCCTGAGGCCCTGGAAGGCGGGCCCGTACGCATAACCGGCCTCGGCCGTCCGCGCGTAGAACCCCTCCACGTCGAGGGACCGCGCCCCGGCCGGCGGCCAGACGGACAGGTCCACCGCGAGGCCGGGCGCGGCGGGGGCCAGGAAGCCGTTGGCGTGGCGGGTCCAGGCGGCGTCCGTGTCGGCGTCGTCGGGCCGCGCGTAGACGGCGACGGAGCGGCGGCCGGATCCGTCGGGGGCTCCGACGACCGCCTGGACCTGGACTGCTCCGCGCGGGGGGAGGACGAGCGGGGCTTCGAGCGTGAGCTCTTCGAGGTGGGCGCAGCCGGCCTCGTCACCGGCCCGGACGGCCAGTTCGACGAAGGCGGTGCCGGGCAGCAGGACGGTGTCCAGCGCGCCGTGGTCGGCGAGCCAGGGGTGGCTGCGCAGGGAGATCCGGCCGGTCAGCAGGAAGCGGTCCCCGTCGGCGATCCGTACGGACGCGCCCAGCAGCGGGTGCCGGGCCTCGGCCAGGCCTGCCGCGGACACGTCGGCGCCGCCGGTGTCCGGGGCGTCGAGCCAGTGGCGTGCGCGCTGGAAGGGGTAGGTGGGCAGTTCGGTCGCCGCGTGGGCGCCGGAGCCGGTGAGGACGGAGGTCCAGTCGACGTCGACGCCCCGGGTCCAGGCGGTGGCGAGGGAGGTGTGGAAGCGGGCCGGACCGCCCTCGCCACGGCGCAGCGTGCCCGTGGCCAGGATGTCGGCGCCCACGGCCTCGGCCGTCTCCACCAGCCCGTACGTCAGCACCGGATGCGCACTCGACTCCACGAACGCCCGGAAACCCTCCGCCAGGAGCGAGCGGACGACGGGCTCGAAGGACACCGGCTGCCGGCAGTTCTCGTACCAGTAGGCGGCCGTCAGCTCCGGCCCCTCCAGGACCTCGCCGGTGACGGTGGAGTACAGCGGAACGGAGCCCGTCCGGGGCTCCACGAAGCCCAGCAGATCCAGGATCCGCCCCTGGAGGCGGTCGACCTGGGCGCAGTGGGAGGCCACCGTGGAGGGGATGACCTTGGCCCGTACGCCTTCGGCCTCCAGGGCCGCGACGAGCTCCTCCAGCGGGGCCACCTCACCGGCGACGGTGACGGTGCCCGGACCGTTGATCCCGGCGATGGAAAGCGCGTCCCCGTACGGGGCGAGCCGCTCGCGCACCGCCTCGGCACCCAGCGACACCGAGGCCACCGCGCCCCGGCCCACCAGCTCGTCCGCGAACAGCTGCGAGCGCAGCACGACCACCCTCGCGCCGTCCTCCAGTGACAGCGCACCCGAGACGACCGCGGCGGCGATCTCCCCCTGGGAGTGGCCGACGACCGCGTCCGGCACCACACCCGCGGCGCGCCACAGGTCGGCCAGGGACACCATCACCGCGAACAGCACCGGCTGGAGCACCTCGATGCGGGTCAGATCACCGCCCCCGCGCAGCACCTCCTCCACCGACCAGTCGACGTGCGCCTCCACGGCCGCCGCGACCTCCGCGAACCGGGCCGCGAACACCGGCGAGGAGTCCAGGAGTTCGACGCCCATCCCGGCCCACTGCGAACCCTGACCCGGGAACACGAACACCGTCTTGCCGCCCGCGTCCGCCACACCGGGCACCGGCGGAGCCTCCAGACCGGCCAGCAGTTCCTCGCGGGTGGAGCCCAGCACGGCCGCCCGGTGGCCGAAGACGGAGCGGTGCCCGGCGAGGGCCGCGGCGACGGCGGAGGCGGGGGTTCCGGGGTGCTCGGCCACGTGGGCGCGCAGCCGGGCGGCCTGCTCGCGCAGGGCGTCCTCGGTCTTGGCGGACAGCAGCCATGCCACGGGGCCGGCGGCGGGTGCCGCCTCCGGCTCGGGCGACGCCGGGGCCGGCGCCTCTTCGAGGATGAGGTGGGCGTTCGTACCGCTGATCCCGAAGGAGGAGACGCCCGCGCGGCGCGGGTGGCCCGTCTCCTCGGCGGCGGGCCACGGGCGGGCCTCGGTGAGCAGCTCGACGGCGCCCGTCGACCAGTCGATGTGCGGGGAGCGCTCTTCGGCGTGCAGGGTCTTGGGCAGCACGCCGTGGCGCAGGGCCAGGATCATCTTGATGACGCCCGCGACGCCCGCGGCCTGCTGGGTGTGGCCGGTGTTGGACTTGAGGGAGCCGAGCCACAGCGGCCGGTCCGCGTCCCGGCCCTGGCCGTAGGTGGCGAGCAGGGCGTGTGCCTCGATGGGGTCGCCGAGCCTGGTGCCGGTGCCGTGGGCCTCGACGGCGTCGACGGTGTCGGCGGTGACGCCCGCGTGGGCCAGGGCCTGGCGGATCACGCGCTGCTGGGAGGGGCCGCTGGGGGCGGTGAGGCCGTTGGAGGCGCCGTCCTGGTTGATGGCGGAGCCCCGGATGACGGCGAGGACGCGGTGGCCGTTGCGGCGGGCGTCGGAGAGCTTCTCCAGCAGCAGGACGCCCGCGCCCTCGGCCCAGCCGGTGCCGTCGGCGTCGGCGGAGAAGGACTTGCAGCGGCCGTCGGCGGACAGGGCGCGCTGGCGGGTGAGTTCGACGAAGAGGCCGGGGGTGGGCATGACGGTGACGCCGCCCGCCACGGCGAGGGTGCACTCGCCCTGGCGCAGGGACTGCGCGGCCAGGTGCAGGGCGACCAGCGAGGAGGAGCAGGCGGTGTCGACGGTGACCGCGGGGCCCTCGAGGCCGAGGGTGTAGGCGATGCGGCCGGAGGCGACGCTGGGGGTGCTGCCGGTCATCAGGTAGCCCTCGGTGGACTCCGTGCCCTCGTGCAGGCGCGGGCCGTAGTCCTGGAAGGTCGCACCGATGAACACGCCGGTGTCCGTGCCCTTGAGGGCGCGGGGGTCCAGGCCGGCGCGTTCCAGGGCCTCCCAGGAGGTCTCCAGCAGCAGCCGCTGCTGCGGGTCCATGGCGGCGGCCTCGCGCGGCGAGATGCCGAAGAAGGCGGGGTCGAAGAGGGTGGCGCCGCCGAGGAAGCCGCCCGCGCGCACGTAGTGCGTGCCGGGCCGGCCCTCGGGGTCGTAGAGGCCCTCCAGGTCCCAGCCGCGGTCCGTGGGGAAGGGGCCGGTGACGTCCCGGCCGGCGGTGAGGACCTCCCACAGGGCCTCGGGCGAGTCGGTGCCGCCGGGGAAGCGGCAGGCCATGGCGACGACGGCGATCGGTTCGTCGGCGGCCGCGGCGCCGGTGTGCCGGGCGGCCGCGGCCGGGTCGGCGGAGTGGCCGAGGGCGCGCTCCACGAGGTTGCGGGCCAGGGCGACGGGCGTGGGGTGGTCGAACAGCAGGCTGCTGGGCAGGGCCAGTCCAGTGCTGCGGGTGAGGCTGTCGCGCAGTTCGACGGCGGTCCAGGAGTCGAAGCCGAGCTCGTGGAAGGTCTCGCGCAGGTCGATGTCGCGGGCGTCGTCGTGGCGCAGGACGACGGCGATGTCCGCGCGGAGCAGGTCGAGGACGGCCTGTTCGCGGCCGGCGGCGGGGAGCGCGGTGAGGTGGGCGCGCAGGGCTCCGGCATCGGAGTCCGTCTCCTCACCCGGGCCGTCGCCGGAAGCGGGGGAAGAGGCGGGGGCGGAGGCGGACGCCGGGACGGTCACCGGGGCGGCGGGCGCCGCGTCGATCCAGTGGCGGCGGCGCTGGAAGGCGTAGGTCGGCAGGTCCAGCCGGGGAGCCGGGCCGGCCGTGCCGAGGAGGGTCTCCCAGTGCAGTTCCGGGGCGGCGCCCAGGGTGTGCAGCCGGGCCAGGGCCGTGGTGAGCGACTCCGGCTCGGGCTGCTTGCCGGTACGGACGACCGGCACGAACGCGGCGTCCTCGCCCGCGCACTCGCGTCCGGCGGAGGAAAGGGCGCCATCCGGGCCGAGTTCCACGTACGTGGTGACGCCGGCGGCCTCGAGGGCGCGGATGCCGTCGGCGAAACGGACGGCCTCGCGGACGTGGCGCACCCAGTAGTCGGCGGTGCCGATCTCCTCGTCGGTGACGATCCGCCCGGTCAGGTCGGAGACGACGGGGATGCGCGCCGGAGCGTAGGAGACGGAGGCGGCGACGGTGCGGAACGCGTCGAGCATGCCGTCCATGTGCGGGGAGTGGAAGGCGTGGCTGACGGGCAGCCGCTTGGTCTTGCGGCCCTGCGCGGCGAAGTGCTCGGTGAGGGCGTCGACGGCGTCCTCGTCGCCGGAGACGACGACGGAGCGGGGGCCGTTGACGGCGGCCACGCACACCCGGTCGGTGCGCCCGGCGAGCAGGGGCGCGACCTCGGCCTCGTCGGCCTGGAGGGCGGCCATCGCGCCGCCCCCGGGGAGGGCGTCCATCAGACGGCCGCGGGCGGCGACGAGCGCGGCGGCGTCGGGCAGGGTGAGGATCCCGGCGACGTGCGCGGCGGCCAGTTCGCCGATGGAGTGGCCGACGAGGAAGTCGGGGCGGACGCCGAGGTGGCCGAGCAGCCGGTGGAGGGCGACCTCGAAGGCGAACAGCGCGGGCTGGGTCCAGGCGGTGCGGTCGAGGAGGGCGGCCTCGTCGGTGCCCGGGGCGGCGAAGGCGATCTCCCGCAGCGGGCGGGGCAGGTGGGCGTCGAAGGCGGCGCACACCTCGTCGAAGGCGGCGGCGAACGCGGGCTGCGCGGCGTGCAGTTCGCGTCCCATGCCGGGGCGCTGGCTGCCCTGGCCGGAGAAGAGGAACGCGGTGGCGCCGGAGCCGGCCCGGCCGCGGACCAGGTGCGGGGAGGCGGCCGCGGCGGCGAGCGCGTCGAGTCCCGCGGTGAGGCCGGTGAGGTCCTCGGCGAGGACGACGGCCCGGTCCTCGTGGGCGGTACGGGTGGCGGCCAGGGCGTGCGCGAGGTCCGCGGCCGTCCCGGTGTGGGTGGCGGCGTACGCGCTGAGCCGGGCGGCCTGGGCGCGCAGGGCCGGCTCGCCGCGGCCGGCGAGCGGGAAGAGCAGCGTCCGGCCGGCGGCGGGGGCGGGCGCGGCCGCGGGGACGGGCGCGGGGGCCGGGGCCTCGGCGAGGACGACGTGGCAGTTGGCGCCGCCGAGGCCGAAGGAGCTGACGCCCGCGACGAGGGGGCGGGCGGGGTGCGGCCAGGGGCCGGCCTCGGTCTGCACGCGCAGCCGCAGCGCGTCGAGGTCGATGGCGGGGTGGGGGGTGCGGTGGTGGAGGCTGGCCGGCAGTTCGCGGTGGCCGACGGCGAGGGCCGCCTTGATGAGCCCGGCGATGCCCGCGGCGGCTTCGAGGTGGCCGATGTTCGTCTTGGCGGAGCCGACGGGCAGCGGGTCGGCGGCGTCGCGGGCCGCGCCGAGGGCGGTGCCGAGCGCGGCGGCCTCGACGGGGTCGCCGACCGGGGTGCCGGTGCCGTGCAGTTCGACGTACTGCACCTCGGCGGGGTCGGTGCCGGCGGCTTCCAGGGCCCGGCGGATGACGTCGGCCTGGGCGGTGGGGCTGGGCACGGTGAGGCCGTCGGTGGCCCCGTCGTGGTTGACGGCGCTGCCGAGCAGGACGCAGTGGACGCGGTCGCCGTCGGCGAGGGCCCGGTCGAGGGGCTTGAGCAGGACGAGTCCGCCGCCCTCGCCCCGTACGAAGCCGTTGGCGCGCTCGTCGAAGGTGTGGCAGCGGCCGTCCGGGGACAGCGCCCCGAACCCGGCGGTGGTCTCGGAACTGGCGGGGGTGACGCGCAGGTTGACGCCACCGGCGAGGGCCAGGTCGGCCTCCCCGCTGAGCAGTGCCCGGCAGGCCAGGTGCACGGCGACGAGGGAGGAGGACTGGGCGGTGTCGACCGTCAGGCTGGGCCCGTTCAGGCCGAGCGTGTAGGAGACCCGGTTGGCGATGACGCCCCGGTTGAGCCCGGTGAAGGTGTGCTGCCCGGTGCCCGCGCCGCCGGAGCGGCGTACGAGGTCGGCGTAGTCGTCCCAGATGGCGCCGACGAACACGCCGGTGCCGCTGTTCTTGAGGGTGCCCGGCAGGATGCCGGCGTCCTCCAGGGCCTCCCAGGCCAGTTCGAGGACGAGCCGCTGCTGCGGGTCCATGGCGGCGGCCTCGCGCGGCGAGATGCCGAAGAACCGGGCGTCGAAGGTGTCGACGCGGTCGAGGTAGCCGCCGCGGGCGGCGGCCGGACCGGCCCCCGCCGGGACGACGTCGCGGCGCGCTTCGGGCGCGTCGGTGACGGCGTCCGTTCCGTCGCGCAGCAGCCGCCAGTAGGCGGCGGGGCCGTCGGCCTGCGGGAACCGGCAGGAGATGCCGATGACCGCGATCGGCCCGGTGGTACGGGCGGGTGTGCCGGACTCCTCCGGAGCCGCCGTCGTCTGCCGTGCCGAATTCAGCGGGTCAGCCACGATCTCCCCCTTCGCCTGTTTGCCTGATGCGTCTTCAGGGATCCGCCGGGCGCGCGGGCGGACCGAGGACCGGGGGAATTCCGTGCAGACCGTCGAGACGCTGACGTCCAGCTCTAAAGGTCGGCTAAAAACAGCTCCTGGTCACCGGCCTGCGGGACCGCTAGGGGCGGCTAGGGGGCGGAGCAAGGGTTACCGCCCGGCTCGGTCTCCGAGAACCATTGCTGAATGTCCCATTCGAGCATCCCGCGGTGAATGCATTTCCCGTACTCTCCCGCGTTTTCTGCCCACCGCCACGGTGAGGAGCCGCCCGTCATGACAGCAATCGGAATTCTGGGCACCGGGTCGTATCTGCCTGCCGATACGGTCTCCAATCGGCTCGTCGCGGAACGGGCGGGGGTCACGGAGGACTGGATCCTGCGGAAGACGGGCATCCGGGAGCGCCGCTACGCGGCCGAGTCCGAGGCCACGTCCGATCTGGCGGTCGAGGCGGCGCGGGCCGCGCTGGACGCGGCGGGGATCTCGGCGGAGCAGCTGTCGTGGATCGTGGTGGCGACGTCCACGCCGGATTCCCCCCAGCCGGCCACGGCCTGTCTGGTCCAGCACCGGATCGGCGCGGTGAACGCGGCCGCCTTCGACCTGAATTCGGTGTGCAGCGGATTCGTGTTCGGTCTGGTGACGGCGGCCCGGCTGCTGCCGGGACCGGACGGCGGGTCCGGCGGTCACGCCCTGGTCATCGGCGCCGACGTGTACTCACGCATCATCGACCGGGAGGACCGGCGGACCGCCGTCCTGTTCGGTGACGGTGCGGGTGCCGTGGTGCTGGGCCCGGTGCGGTCCGGGTACGGGGTCCTCGGCTCGTACCTGGCCAGCCGTGGCGACCAAGCGGAACTGATCCACGTCGAGGCCGGCGGCAGCAGGCTGCCCGCCTCGGAGAAGACGGTCGCGCAGGGGCTGCACCACTTCAGGATGAACGGGCGCGGCGTACGCGACTTCGTGGCCGCCGAACTGCCGCGCGCGGTCGGCGAGGTGCTGGACCGGCACGGCCTGGACCGCTCCGAGGTCGACCACTTCGTCCCGCACCAGGCCAACGGCGTGATGCTGGGCGAGACCGTGCCCCGCCTCGGCCTGCCCCGCGCCCGTACGCACCTCACGGTCGCCGAGCACGGAAACACCAGCGCCGCATCCATTCCCCTCGCCCTCGACGAGGCGTGCCGGTCCGGGGCGTTCCGGGACCGGGACGTCGTCCTGCTCGCCGGTTTCGGCGGCGGCATGTCCCTGGGCACGGTCCTCGTCCGCTGGGACGAGGAGGCGGCTCCCGCTCCCCGAAAGGACTCAGCAGCATGACGGCAGCATCCGCGGCACCCCTTCCCGGTGCCCTGCCCTTCACCGCGGTCGCGGTGATCGGCCTCGGTACGGTCGGATCCGCGCTGGCCCGTTCGCTCGCCTCGGCGGGCGCCCGGGTGGTGGCGGTGGAGGCCGACGGTGACGCCCTGGCCGGCGGCCGGGAGCGCGTCCAGCGCGGGCTGGAGGATCCGGCGGCCCGCGCCCGCATCACGTACACCGCCGACCTCGCGGCCGTCACGGACAGCGAGCTGGTCGTGGAGGCGGTGCCGGAGGACTTCGCGCTGAAGACGGAGGTGCTGCGGCGGGCCGACGGACTGTGCGGTCCCGGGACGGTGTTCGCGACGACGACCTCCCTGTCGGTGACCCGGGTGGCGGCGGCGTGCGGGCGGCTGCCGCGCACGGTGGGCCTGCACCCGGTCGGGCACGCCCCGGACGGCGGTGTGGTTGAGGTGGTGACCACGCCCCTGACCGAGCCGTCGGTGGGGCGGGCCACCGAGGAGCTGGTGGGTGCGCTGGGCCGGACGGCCCTGGCCTCCAGCGACCAGCCGGGATTCACCGGGGGCGGGCTGCTGATGGCCTACCTGAACGGCGCCGTCGCGATGTACGAGCGCCGTTACGCGTCGCGCGACGACATCGACGCGGCGATGATGCTGGGCTGCGGGCTGCCGCTGGGGCCGCTGGCCCACCTCGACCTGATCGGTCTGGACACGGCGCGCGACACCCTGCGCGGTCTGTACGACCAGACGGGGCAGGCGCAGTTCCTGCCGCCGCCGCTGCTGGACCACATGGTGACGGCGGGGCTGCTGGGCGCGAAGGCGGGCCGCGGCTTCCACACCTGGCCCGAGGGCCCGGCGGGTCCCCGCGCCGCGGCCGTCCCGCCGGAGGGCCGGGCGGAAGGTTCCCCGCGGCCGTCGCGGCCGGTGCGCAGCGTCGGGGTGATCGGTTCCGGCACGATGGCGTCGGGCATCGCCGAGGTGTTCGCCCGGTCCGGGTACGCGACGCGGCTGGTGGCCCGTACGGACGTCCGCGCGAAGGAGGCGCTGGACAAGATCGCGGCTTCCGTGGAGCGCGGGGTCAAGCGCGGCCGGATCAGCGCCGAGGACGGCCGGGCCGCGCTGGAGCGGCTGCTTCCGGCCGACTCCCTGGAGGCGGTGGCGGACTGCGACCTGGTGGTCGAGGCCGT
This sequence comes from Streptomyces sp. NPDC029122, assembly GCF_055569445.1. NCBI lineage: Bacteria > Bacillati > Actinomycetota > Actinomycetes > Kitasatosporales > Streptomycetaceae > Streptomyces > Streptomyces sp. NPDC029122. Next base: position 9,792 of record NZ_JBVHWK010000042.1, read on the forward strand.
CGCCGAGGAACTCTCCGTCAAGCGGGAGGTGTTCCGGGGGCTGGACGCGGTGTGCCGTCCGGGTGCGGTACTGACGACGACGACGTCGAGCCTGCCGGTGGTGGAGTGCGCGGCGGTCACCTCGCGGCCCGAGGACGTGCTCGGCATGCACTTCTTCAATCCGGCGCCGGTGATGCGGCTGGTGGAGGTGGTCGGCACGGTGCTGACGGCGCCGGACGCGCTGGGGACGGTCCACGAGGTGTGCGCGCGGCTGGGCAAGCACCCCGTCGGGATCGACGACCGGGCCGGTTTCATCGTCAACGCCCTGCTGTTCCCCTACCTCAACAGCGCGGTGCGGCTGCTGGAGGACCGCCGGGCGGTCGCCGGGGAGATCGACTCGGTGATGACGCGGGGCTGCGGCTATCCGATGGGGCCGCTGACGCTGCTGGACACGATCGGCCTGGACGTGTCGCTGCAGATCCAGAACAGCCTGCACGCCTCCTTCCGGGAGCCGTCGCTGGTGCCGGCCCGGCACCTGGAGCACCTGGTGGACGCGGGGTACCTGGGGCGCAAGAGCGGCCGGGGCTTCCACACGTACTAGGGGGTGTCCGCGAGGACCCGCGAGGACCGGCGGCACCGGAGATCCTTCCGGTGCCGCCGGTCCGGTCGGTGCCGGAGCTCGCGGGGCCGGACGTCCCTGCGGTGCCTTTTCCGGGCGGGCGGGCCGGCACGCCGCCCGGGTGGTCACCCGCCGCGGTGGGCGCGCCAGCGGTCCATCAGCGAGTCCAGTTCCGCCTTCACGAAGTTGAAGAAGTCGGCCGTCTCCTCGGCCCGCAGGCCCGCCGGCGTACCGGGACCCAGCACCGCGATCCCCTGCTTGAGGGTGGCCGCCCAGCGGTTGAGCATCTGGTCCCGGTTGGTGACCGCCTCGTACCAGAGGTCGGCGTGGATCCGGTAGATCTCCCGCCGCCCGCCCGGCGCCCGCTCCCGGCCGACCATGTGCACCTGGGCCAGGTAGCGGACCGCGCCGGAGACCGCGGCCGGGCTCACCCTCAGCCGCTCCGAGAGTGCCGCGGCGCTCAGCGCGCCCGCGTCCTCGGCGAGCAGGCACGCGAAGACCCGGGAGGCCATCCGCGGCATCCCGGCGGCCACCAGGTCGGCGGCGAACCGTTCGACGAAGGCCGAGACCTCCTCGCTGTAGCCCCGCTGTTCGCTTTCACCGGCGCTCGCGCCCATCGTGTCTCCCCCGTGATCGATCGTCAGACGATCCCTTTCGCTATCTTCACGATATTCTGAAACTAAGGTATCTTCCGACATTGTGATGAAGGCAATCGAGATTGCCGGACTGTACAAGTCGTTCGGCCGCACGCACGCGCTGAAGGGCCTTGACCTGACCGTCGAGAAGGGCGAGGTGCACGGCTTCCTCGGCCCCAACGGCGCCGGCAAGTCCACCACCCTGCGCATCCTCCTCGGCCTGATCCGCGCCGACCGCGGCCGCGTGCGGCTGCTGGGCGGCGACCCGTGGCGCGACGCGGTCGCGCTGCACCAGCGGATCGCGTACGTGCCGGGCGACGTGAACCTGTGGCGCAACCTCTCCGGCGGCGACGCCGTCGACTTCCTCACGGGGCTGCGCGACAACACCGACCCCCGGCTGGCCAAGGAGCTGATGGAGCGCTTCGAGGTCGACCCGGGCAAGAAGGGCCGCGCGTACTCCAAGGGCAACCGGCAGAAGCTCGCCCTGGTCGCCGCCTTCGCCGCCGACGCCGAGCTGCTCGTCTTCGACGAACCCACCTCGGGCCTCGACCCGTTGGCCGAGGAAGTCTTCCAGAGCTGTGTCGGCGAGGCCACCGACGAGGGCCGTACGGTCCTGCTCTCCAGCCACATCCTCGCCGAGGTCGAGGCGCTGTGCGACCGCGTCAGCATCGTCCGGGACGGGCGCACGGTCGAGACGGGCACGCTCGCCCGGATGCGGCACCTGTCGCGGACGTACGTCACGGCCGAACTCGCCGCCCCGGCCGAGGGCCTCGAGGACCTCGACGGGGTCCACGGCCTGGAGGTGCACGGCACGGAGGTGACCGCCGAGGTCGACCACGAACACCTCGGCGCGTTCCTGCGGGTGCTGTCCCGGACGGGCGTGCGCAGCCTCGTCAGCCGGCCCCCGAGCCTCGAGGAGCTGTTCCTGCGGCACTACCGGCCCGAGGCCGAGCCGGCGTCCGCCGGGTCCCCGGGGCCGGGCTGAGGGCCGCGGCGCCGCCTCACCCCTCCCCCGACAGCAGCAGCCCCTTCCGGGTCTTGCCCATCGCGTTGCGCGGCAGCGAGGCGACGAACCGCACCTCGCGCGGGCGCTTGTGCACCGACAGGCGTGCGGCCACGAAGTCGGTGAGCTCGGCCCCGGTCACCCCCGAGGCCACGACGAACGCCACGACGCGCTGGCCCAGATCGGAGTCCGGCACCCCGACCACCGCGGCCTCGGCCACGCGCGGGTGGTCCAGGAGGGCGTTCTCGATCTCGCCCGCCCCCATCCGGTAGCCCCCCGACTTGATCATGTCGACGGAGGCCCGGCCCACGATGCGGTGGGTGCCGTCCGCGTCGATCGCCGCGATGTCGCCCGTACGGAACCAGCCGTCCTCCGTGTACGAGGCCGCCGTGGCCTCGGGACGCCCCAGGTAGCCGGAGAACAACGTCGGCGCGGTCAGCTGGAGTTCACCGATCTCCTCCCCGGGCCCGGCGGCGATCCGCGTACGGACGCCGGGCAGTGGCGTCCCCACCGCCCCCGGCCGCAGCGGGCCGTCCGCGCGGCCGCTCACCGTGATCAGGGTCTCCGTCATCCCGTACCGCTCGACCGGCCGGCTCCCCGTCAGCTCCTCCAGGCCGCGGAAGACCCGCTCCGGCAGCGGGGCGCTCCCCGAGACCAGCAGCCGTGCGGAGCGCAGCGCCCGGGCCCGCTCCGGCTCCCCCACGACGCGGGACCACACCGTGGGCACCCCGAAGTAGAGGCTGCCGCCCGCCTCGGCGTACGCGGCCGCGGTGGGCCGGCCGGTGTGCACGAGGCGGCTGCCGGTGCGCAGCGCGCCGAGGACGCCGAGGATCAGGCCGTGGACGTGGAACAGCGGCAGCCCGTGGACCAGGGTGTCCTCGGCGTTCCACTGCCAGGCCTCGGCGAGGGCGTCCAGACCGGCGGCGATGGCGGCGCCGCCGAGGACGACGCCCTTGGGGGCGCCGGTGGTCCCGGAGGTGTAGAGGATCATCGCGGGGGCGTCGGCCGCCGGTGCGGGGCCGCTCCAGGCGGCCCGGCGGGCGAAGTCCACCGTGACGGGGCAGGCGCCCGAGTCACGCAGGACGTGCTCGCGTTCGGCGACGCCCGCGTCGGGCGGTACGGGCACCACGGGCACCCCGGCCAGCAGGCAGCCGGCCACCGCGGCGACGGTCTCCAGGGAGGCGGTGGCCTCGACCGCGACGGCGGGGGCGCCGGCCACGTCGGCGGCCACCGCTCCGGCCGCGCCCAGCAGTTCCTCGTACGAGGCGGTCCGGCCGCCGACGGTGACCGCGTCCGCACGGTCCCCGTACACCCCTTGCAGCGCCGTGAGCACGGATGTCTCTCCTTACGTCGGTACGTGGTGACGCGTGGCGCGTCGGTCGGTCCCGCGGGCGGTACGGCCGCCCGCGGCTCAGGCGGCGGCGCGCAGGCGCCACACCCCGGGCCGGGTCTCCGTCCAGTCCGGCAGCGGAAGGCCGCCGCGCACCTGGCGCAGCCAGCGGACCGCGTACGCCTCGCGCCGCCGGTCGCCGAGCCGCGCCGCCAGGGCGAGGCACTGCGCGAAGTGCGGTTCCGCGGCGGCGGGGCCCTCGGTCTCCAGGGCGAGCAGGGCCCGGACCCGGCGGGCCTCGTAGTGGTCGCGGGGGTCGGCGGGCGCCGCGTCGAGGACCTGGCCGATCAGCCGGGCGGCCTCCGTGACGGCCGAGGAGTCCAGGCTCAGTTCGGCCAGGCCCGTCAGGGCGCGGTCGCGCTCGGGCCGGGCGTCGGCGCCGTCGGCGGCCCTCAGGGCGCGCCGGTAGAGCCCGCGGGCCGTGTCGGTCCGGCGGCGCTGCCAGGCCAGGTCGCCGAGCGAGCACAGCAGCCGGGACCGGGCGCCGAGGTCACCGGAGCGTTCGGCCGCGTCCAGGGCCCGGGAGTGCGCGCGTTCCCAGTCGTCCCAGGCCGCGTGGGCCTCGAGGGGGGCGGTAAGGACGTCGGCGAGGCGCACGGTGTGGACCCAGAGTCCGGCCGCGTGCGCCCGGTCCAGGGCCGAGGTCAGTGCGGTGCGGCGGTGCGCGAACCAGTCGGCGGCCTGCGGGAGCCCGTCGGTCTCCCGGGCCTCGGCGGCCAGGGCCCCGGCGAGCCGGGCCACGGCCCGCGCCGCCTCGCCGGGGGGCTCCTCGGCGTCGAGGAGCTCGCCGGCCAGCAGCCGCCACAGCACGTGCAGGCGGTAGCCGCCGCGGGGTTCGGCGCGCAGCAGCCGGGCTTCCACGAGGCTCTCCAGCAGGGCTTCGGCGGCCGGTTCGGGGGTGCCGAACAGGGCGGCCGCGTCAGCGGTGGGGAAGGGACCGGCGGGCAGCAGCCCGAGCAGCCGGAAGGCGCGCCGCACCGGTTCGCCGGCCTCCTCGTACGCGCCCCGCAGGGCCGCGTCCAAGCCTGGGTGCGCGGAGCGCAGTTCGGCGAGCCGGGCCTGTTCGTCGGACAGCCGGGCGGCCAGGGAGGCCACGCTCCAGTGCGGACGCGCGGCCAGCCGGCCCGCGAGGGCCCGTACGGCCGACGGCAGCCGCCCGCAGGCCTCGACGACGGCGGCGCAGGCCCCGTCGGGCCCGTCGTCCTCCCCCTGTCCGCCGCGCCCCGACGCGGCCAGCAGCAGCCGGCGGGCCTGCGCGGGGGCGGGGACGTCGAGCAGGTGCGCCCGGGTGACGGGGAGGGCCGGGGTCCGGCGGGCGGTCAGCAGCGCGGTGCTGCCGGGGGTCGTCGGCAGCAGGGGGCCCGCCTGCTCCGCGCCGGCCGCGTCGTCGAGGACGAACAGCATCCGGCGGCCCAGGGTGAGCCGGTCCAGGGTGCGGCGCAGCCCGTCGAGGTCGTCGGGCAGCGGCCCGGTGACTCCGCAGCGGAGCAGCAGCAGGGTGAGGGCGGCGGCGGGGGCGAGCGGTTCGCCGGCGTCGTCGCGCAGGGTCAGGAACACCCGGCCGTCGGGGAAGAGGTCGCCGGCGCGGTGCGCGGCGGCCAGGACGAGGGCGGTCTTCCCCACGCCGGCGGGGCCGGTGAGCGCGACGCAGCCGCCCGGGGGGACGTCCCGCAGGAGCGTCTCCAGCGCGGCGAGTTCCTCGTCGCGTCCGGTGAACAGCGGGTCGGGCGCGGGGAGTTCACGGACCGGCCCGGTGACCGGGGGCAGTACGGGGTCCGGCCCGGCGGCCGGCGCCGCGGCGGGGGCGGCGGGGGCGGCCGCACCCCGGACGCCCGCGGGGCGCAGCAGTGCGGTGTCCCCGTCGAGGATCCGGCCGTGGAGCTGCTGGAGGGGCGGCCCCGGCTCGATGGCCAGTTCGTCGACGAGGGTGCGCCGCAGCCGGGCGAAGACCTCCAGCGCGTCGGCCTGCCGGCCGGTGCGGTAGAGCGCCACCATCAGGTGGGCGTGGAACTCCTCGCGCATCGGCAGCTCGGCGGCGAGCGCCCGCAGTTCACCGACGAGGTCGTGGTGGCGGCCCAGTTGCAGGTCGGCCCGGATGCGCTGCTCCAGTGCGGCCGTGCGCAGTTCGCCGAGGCGGATCGCGGTGCTGTCGAGCATCGCCCCGTGCGGGGTGTCGGACAGCAGGGGGCCGCGCCACAGCGCGAGCGCGCGGCGCTGGAGGTCGGCGGCGGCCCCGGCGTCCTGGCGGGCCATGGCGGCGCGGCCCCGGGCGTGCAGGTCCTCGAAGGCGGTCAGGTCCAGCCGGTCCGGGTCCAGCCGCATGAGGTAGCCGGGCGGCCGGGTGACCAGGCAGTCGCGGCCCGCGTCGGGGTCCGCGGCGTGCAGGAGCTTGCGCAGCTGCGAGATGTAGACCTGGAGCGTGGTCGTCGCGGTGCGCGGCGGGTCCTCGCCCCACAGTTCGTCGATGAGGCTGCCCACGGACACGATCTCGTTGGGCCGTACGAGCAGCGTCGCGAGCACCACGCGGATCTTCGCCGCGCGGGGCGTCACGCGGTGCGCGTCCGGGCCGGCCGCGTCCACCTCCAGTGGCCCCAACACCCGAAATCGCATGCAGCCCCCGTTCCTCGGCACTCCGGTGGCACGGGTGGCGGCGCAATCCCCCCGCTCCGGCCCTCGTCACCCTAGGGCCGGGCGCACCCCCGGCTTCGGACAGCCGGACCCCTGATCCGGTGCCGCGCACCCTGGCCGGGACCCGCAAGCCAGGCTTTAGGGGCGGTGTGGAGCATGCCGAGGCGTTGGCGGCAGGGGCGCCGGGCGTTCGGCAGTTGCCCCGGGTGCGCCAGAAGGGGGCTGACGTTGACTGGATTCGCTACGTTCACCGAGGTGCTCCGCGGCCGGGCCGCGGCTCTCGGGGAGCGCGACGCTCACGTGTTCCTCGGTGACGCCCCGGGCGCCGCCGCCGAGCACCTCACGTACGGGGAGCTGGACCGGGCGGCCCGGGCCATCGCGGTGCGGCTGCGCGAGCACGGCGCCCTGGGGCAGCCGGTGCTGCTGCTGTACCCGCCGGGCCCCGGGTTCCTGAAGGCGTTCGCGGGCTGTCTGTACGCCGGCGCCGTCGCCGTGCCCGCCCCGCTCCCCGGTGACCGGGGCGAGCGGCTGCAGCGCGTGTCGGGGATCATCCGCGACACCGGCGCGCAGCTGGTGCTGACCGACTCCGCGCACGCCCCCGACGTATCGCTGTGGCTCGCCATGGCGGGCCGGGGCGAGACGGTGTGCCTGGCCACCGACGTGGAGGAGGGGCTGGACGCCGAGGCCTGGCAGCCGCCCCGCACCGGCCCGGACGACCTGGCGTTCCTCCAGTACACCTCGGGTTCGACCTCCCGGCCGCGCGGGGTGATGGTCAGTCACCGCAACCTCCTCGCCAACATGGAGGCCATGCGCGACGTCCTGGGATCCACCGCCGGGGACGTGTTCGGCAGCTGGCTGCCGCACTACCACGACATGGGACTCGTCTGCCATCTGCTGCACCCGCTGTGGCTGGGCGCCTCGTCGGTGCAGATGTCCCCGACCGCCTTCGTCAAGCGGCCGGTGCGCTGGCTGCGCTCGATCGGCGAGTACGGGGTGACCATCGGCGGCGGCCCCAACTTCTGCTACGACCTGTGCCTGCGCCGGATCACGGACGACCAGCTCGCCGGCCTGGACCTGAGCAGCTGGCGGCTGGCGGTCAACGGCGCCGAACCGGTGCGCCACCGGACCCTGGAGGCCTTCGCCGAGCGCTTCGCCGCGGCCGGTTTCCGCCGCGGGAGCCTCTTCCCGGCCTACGGGCTCGCCGAGGCCACGCTCGTCGTGTCCGGCGGCACGCCCGGCCACGGCCCGCGCACCCTGACCGTCGACGCGGCCGGCCTCGAGTACGACGAGCTGCGCCCGCCGCGCCCCGGCCTGCCGGTGCGGACCCTGGTCGGGAGCGGCACCGTACGCGGCTTCGACGTGCGGATCGTGGAGCCGGTGATCGGGCGCGAGCTGCCCGAGGGCCGGGTCGGGGAGATCTGGGTGCGCGGCGACAGCGTCGCCCAGGGCTACTGGCGCCGTCCCACCGACACCGCCCGCACCTTCCACGCCATGGTGGACGACGGGGACAGCGGCTTCCTGCGCACCGGCGACCTCGGGGTGATCGACGGGGACGAGCTGTACGTCACCGGCCGCCTCAAGGAGGTGATCATCCTCAACGGGCGCAACATCTACCCGCAGGACGTCGAGTGGGCGGTGCGCGAGAGGGAGCCGGCCCTCGGGGCCGGCCAGGGCGCCGTCTTCACCGTGGACGCGGACCGCGAGCAGCTCGTCGTCGTGCACGAGGTGCGGCCGGAGACCACGGACTGGGAGACGCTGCGCGCCCTCGCCCGGCGCGTCCAGGTCCTCATCGGCCAGGACTTCGACGTGCCCGCGGCCAATGTGCTCCTGGTGCGGCCCGGCACCCTGCGCCGTACCACCAGCGGCAAGATCCAGCGGACCCTGATCCGCAAGCTGTTCCTGGAGGGCGGGGTCAGCGGCGAGTACGAGGTCCTCGACCCGGCCGTGCACGCCCTGGTCCGTCCGCGCGACAGGCTGCTCGGCAACGACCTGCTGCGGCCCTCCGCCCGCGCCGCCGCCGCGGAGACGGCGTGGTGAGCGCCGTCGCCGTCGCCGCCGGACCGGCCCCCCGGGCGCCGGTGCGGCGGCCCGCGCCGTCCCCGGAGTCGACGAGCGGCCGGGTCCGGGCCGCCGCGCTGGAGGCCCTGCTCGGCGACCCGGCGGAGCCCGGCAACCCGGCCGGGCACGGCGCGCTGCTCGCCTCCGACCGGGCGGCCGCGCTGTCCCCGGAGGCGGAGGGGCTGCTCGACGACTTCGGGATGCACCGCGAGTTCGTTCCGCGCGAGCTCGGCGGCCGCTTCGACTCCCCCGAGGGCCTGCTGCGGGTGATGCGGCCGGTGTTCCGCCGGGACGTGTCCCTCGGCATGGGCTACGGCATGACCACCTTCATGGCCGCCTCGGACGTGTGGATGCGCGGCAGCGAGGAGCAGCGGTCGTGGCTGGGCGGCCTGCTGCTGGACGGTTCGAAGGCGGCCATAGCCCAGCACGAGACCGCGCACACCAACGACTTCGTCCGCAACCAGATCTCCGCGGACCTGGCCCCCGGCGGCGGCCTGTCGCTCACCGGGGCCAAGCCGGTGGTCAACAACCTGCACCGGGCCGACGCCCTGGTGCTGTTCTGCCGTACCGGCGGGCACTTCCCCGGCGGGACGCAGAGCGCCCTGCTGCTGGACCCGCGCACCCTGCCCGCCGACCGCTACCGCACCGAGCGGCGGCCCGCCGCGCTGGGCCTGCGGTCCTGCTTCTTCTCGGGCGTGCGCTTCGACGACTGCCCGGTGCCCGCCGGCGCCCTGCTCGGCGCGCCCGGCAGCGGGGTCGCGACCTCGCTGCAGTCGTTCCAGATGAGCCGCACGCTGATGGCCTCGCTGTCGGTGGCCGCCGTGGACACCAGCCTGCGCACGGCCGTGCTGGTGGACCGTCAGCGGGGGCCCGGCGCGGCGGGCACGGCGCCGGTGGACCCGCAGCACACGGCGAACACCCTGACGGGCGCTTTCGTGAACCTGCTGCTGTACGACTGCCTGGCGGTCGTCGCCACCCGGGCGCTGCACCTGCTGCCGGCCGAGACCAGCGTGTACTCGGCTGCCGTGAAGCTGCTGCTGCCGCGGGTGCTGATCGAGACGATGTACGACCTGTCCACCGTGCTGGGCTCGCAGCTGTACACGCGGGACGGCACCGTCGGCGTGCTGCAGAAGCACATCCGGGACGTGCCGGTGATCAGCCTCGGCCACGCGGGGACGGTCGCCTGCCAGGCGACGGTCATCCCGCAGCTGAAGCATCTGGCGAGCCGCTCCTGGTTCGCCGAGGAGGAGGCCCCCGCCGCGCTGTTCCAGCCCGACGCGCCCCTGCCGGCGTTCCGCTACGACGCCCTCGCGCTGGCCGGCGGACGCGACAGCCTCAGCGCCTCGCTGCTGGCCGCCGCCGCGGAGCCGCCGGGCCGCGACCCGGTGGAGCGGGCCCTGCGCACGATGACGGAGCACCTCGTCGAGGAGCTGCGGGACCTGCGCCGGCGGGTGCTCGCGCTGCCGCCGCTGGACGGCGGGACGCCGGTGGGCCCGGCCTGGTTCGCGCTGACGGACCGCTACGTCCTGGTCCTGGCGGCCGCGGCCGTGCTCGGCGTACGCCGCCACAACCGCCACGGCCTCGACCCGTTCCTGGCCGACCCGGCCTGGGCGGCGGCCGCCCTGCACCGCATCGCGTCCAGACTGGGCACCGCGCCCGTGGAGCTGCCCCCCGAATGCCTGGCGCGCGTCCACCAGGAGGTCCTGGCCCGCTTCGGGGACCGGCGCAGCTACGACCTGCACAACACCCCGCTGCCCGGCTGACGGGCAACGGCCCCGACCACCGCTTCCCTTCGCCCGCACGCAAGGAGTCCAGGGATGTCCCTGCCCGTGTCGCCGCACAGCGCGGCCCCGCTGCACCACTGGCTGACCGACCGCCTCGCCGTCTACCTCGACCGGCTGCCGGAGAGCATCGACCCCACCGTGCCGCTCGCCGAGTACGGCATGGACTCGGTGGGGGCGCTGAGCCTGTGCGGGGACATCGAGGACACGTTCCGCATCGCCGTGGATCCGTCGCTGGCCTGGGACCACCCGACCGTCGTCGCGCTGGTCGCCCACCTCGGCGCCCGGGGCGTGACGGTTCCGGCCGCGGGGGCCTCCCGGTGAACTCCGCCTCCGTCGCCCTGGTCGGGCTCGACTGCGTCTTCCCGGGCGCGCCGGGCCCCGACGCCTACTGGGACCTGCTGATGCGCGGCGGCGACGCGACCGGCGAGCAGCCGGGCCCGCGCAGGTTCGGGCCGGGGTACGAGACGCCGGTGCGCGGCGGTTTCATCGACGACGCCGACGTGTTCGACAACGACTTCTTCACCGTCTCGCCGCGCGAGGCCGCGGCGATGGATCCGCAGCAGCGGCTGCTGCTCCAGTGCGCGTGGCGGGCGCTGGAGGACTCGGGGCGCTCCCCGCGGTCCCTGGCGGGCGGCGACACCGGGGTGTTCGTCGGCATGATGGGCAGTGAGTGGGGCCAGCTGCACCTGGGCGACTACGGGCGCGTGACCCCGCAGCTGGGCGCCGGGTCCAGCGCCGGCATGGCCGCCAACCGCATCTCGTACCACCTCGACCTGAAGGGGCCGAGCCTGTCCGTGGACACGGCCTGCTCCTCCTCGCTGGTCGCCGTGCACCTGGCGGTCAACTCACTGCTGTCCGGGGAGTGCGGGACGGCGCTCGCCGGCGGGGTCAACCTGGTCCTGACGCCGGCGCTGGGGCTGGTGTACGCGCAGATGGGGCTGGCCTCGCCGGACGGCCGGTGCAGGCCGTTCAGCGCCGACGCGAACGGCATCGCGCGCAGTGACGGCGCCGGGGTGGTGGTGCTGCGGCGGCTGGAGGACGCGCTCGCTGACGGACAGCGGGTCTACGCCGTCATCCGGGGCACCGCCGTCAACCAGGACGGGCGCAGCAACGGCGTCACCGCGCCGAACCGGCACTCCCAGCGGGAGGTCGTCGCGGCCGCGTACCGCCGGGCCGGGGTCACCCCCGACCAGGTGCGGTTCGTCGAGGCGCACGGCACGGGTACGGCGCTGGGCGACGTCATCGAGTGCGGGGCCCTGGGCGAGGTGCACGGCGTACCGCGCGAGGAGCCGTGCGCGATCGGCTCCGTCAAGGGCAATCTCGGGCACACGGAGGGGGCCTCGGGCATCGCCGGGCTGATCAAGGTGGCGCTCGCGCTGCACCACCGGATCGTGCCCGCGAGCCGGTTCGCGGACCGCGAGAACCCGCAACTGCGGCTCTCCGAACGGGGGCTGGCCCTGCTGAAGGTCCCGGTCCGGCTGCCCCCCGGTGAGGTCGTGGCGGGCGTGAGCAGCTTCGGCATGGGCGGGACCAACGCGCACGCGGTACTCGCCGCCGCGCCCCGTACGGCCCGTACGGGGCGCCGCCGGGCGGCGGCCGCGCCGGCCGGGGTGTTCACGGTCTCGGCCGACACCCCGGAGGCGCTGCGCCGCAACCTCGCCGCGCAGGCGGAGGCGGTGGCCGCCCGCCCGCGCGGGGACGCCGCCGCGCTGTGCTGGACCAGCAACCGGGTCAAGACCGGGCTGCCCTACCGGGCGGCGTTCACCGCCACCGACACCGTCGAGCTGGCGGCGGCGCTGCGCGGGGCGGCCGAGGACGAACGGCTCGCCGCCGGGATCGCCGACCGGGCCTGGCGCCCGCCGGTCATCGGGTTCCTCTTCACCGGCCAGGGCGTCCAGGAGCCCGGGATGACGGCCGCCCTGTACCGGCAGTCGCCGCTGTACCGGCACCGGCTCGACGAGGCCGACGCGGCGCTCGCCCCGCACCTGGGCGGCTCGGTGCGCGATCTGATCCTCGGCGGGGATCCGGCCCTGCACCGCACCCGCTGGGCGCAGCCCGCCCTGTTCGCGGTCGGCCATGCGCTGGCGGCCACGCTGAGCGGCCTCGGCGCGGGGCCGCACGTGGTCCTCGGGCACAGCGTCGGGGAGTTCGCGGCCGCCGTGACCGCCGGGGTGCTCACGCTGGACGAGGCGGCCCGGCTGGTCGCGGAGCGGGCACGGCTGATGGACGCGCTGCCCGAGGGCGGCGGCATGCTGTCGGTGCGGGCGGGGCGCGAAGCGGTCGAGGAGTTCCTCACCACCGGTCCGGGAGTGGCCCTGGCCGCGGTCAACGGCCCGGGGAACACCGTGCTGTCGGGCGGGCTCGCGGCGCTGGAGCGGGTCGCCGCCGTACTGCGCGAGCGCGGTACGCACTGCCGTGCGGTCGGCGTCTCCCACGCCTTCCACTCGCCGCTGATGGCCCCCGTCCTGGAGCCGCTGGCCGCCGCTGCCGCGGGCACCGCGCCCGCCGCGCCGCGCGTCCCCGTCGCCTCCACCCGGTACGGGCGGCTGCTGGCCGACGAGCCGATGGACGGCGCCTACTGGGCCGGGCAGGCGGCCGGGCCGGTGCTGTTCGCGGACGCGCTGACCGATCTGGTGGCGCGGACCGCCCCGACCGCGCTCGTGGAGATCGGCCCGGCGCCGCAGCTGATCCAGCTGGTGGGCCGGTCCGGGCTGGCCGACGGGATCCGGCTGCTGCATCCGGCGCCGGGCCGGGACTCGACGGCCCGGGACCTGGCCGAGACCGTCGCCGCCCTGTACCGCTCCGGGCTGGAGCCGCAGTGGGACGAGCTGTACGAGCCCGCCTGGCGCACCACCGAGCGGCTGCCCCCGTACGCCTTCTCCACCGCGCACCGCTTCTGGCACACCGCGGCCGCCCGCCCGCAGGCCCCGGCGGCCCCGTCCGCGCCCGCGGCCGCCTCCGGCCCGGCGACGGCGGCGGCGGCCGTCGCGGACGGGGGTGAGCGCGGCGGGTCCGAGGACCCGGTGCTGGCCGCCGTCGTGCGGGCCGTGGTGGAGGTGGGCGGTTACGCGCCCGAACGCGTCGGCCGGCGGTCCCGTTTCTACGAGGACCTCGGCTTCGACTCTGTAATGATCATGCAACTCAAGGACCGGCTCGAGACCTCGCTGCCGCAGGCCGGCGGCATCGCGGTGCAGCAACTGCTGCCCGCGCTGCGCTCGGTGGGGACCCTGGCCGACTTCGTCGGCGAGTGGATCAGTGTGGGGGTACGACCGTGACACCTGTGACCGAGACCGCCCTGTACGTCGTGGGCACGGGCACCGCCCTGCCCGGTGACCCGGTGGACAACACCACGCTGGGCAAGGTGTTCGGGATCAGCGAGGAGTGGATCGACCTCTTCGTGGGGACCCGGAGCCGGCACTTCTGCTGGGACCTGGGCACCGGCATCCTGACCCACAGCCTCGCCGACCTGTGCGCGGAGGCCGCCGGGCGTGCCCTCGCCGGCTCCGGTCTCGCCCCCGCCGACCTCGACTTCCTGATCCTGGCCACCGCCACGCCCGACACCCTGCTGCCCACCACGGCGACCGTGGTGGCCGACCGGCTGGGCCTCAGCCACCTGCCCGCCTTCCAGCTCCAGGCGGGCTGTTCGGGTGCCGTACAGGCACTGGACGTGGCCCGCGCGCTGCTCGCGGGCGGCCACCGCGCGGGCCTCGTCGTCGGCGGGGACGTCACCGACCGGTTCCTCGACCCGGAGCGCGAGGCGGTCAGCCTGCCCACCGAGGAGCTCGTCAACTACGTGCTGTTCGGCGACGGGGCGGGAGCGGCCGTGGTGGCCGTGGAGCCCGTCGGCGAGGCCATCGCCGTGCGGAGCCTGCTGCACCGTTTCACCGGGCGCGGCCGCGCACCCGGCCAGATCGTCGACTGGCAGGGCGCGGCCCGCCCCGCCGCCGGCCGGCAGATGCTGTTCGAGGACTACAAGGCCATCGAGGAGAGCGTTCCCGCCATGGCCTCGGAGATCTTCTGGGAGCTGCTGGCCGACGCCGGCTGGGGCCGCGAGGAACTCGACTACGTCCTGCCCCCGCAGCTCTCGGGCCGGATGACGGCCCGCATCACCGAGCACATGGACGTGCCGGAGCTGCGCGAGGTGTCCTGCGTGGCCGACACCGGGAACACCGGCAACGCCCTGCCCCTGATCCAGCTCGACCGGCTCGCCGGGGAGCTGGGCGACGGCGAGCGGGCCCTGGCCGTGGTGGTCGAGTCCAGCAAGTGGATCAAGGGCGGTCTGGCGCTGGAGCGCGTCCCGGAAACCGAGGCCGCCGGATGACCGCCCGCGCCACCCCGACCCCCGCCGCCGGTCCCACCGCTCCCCCCGACCCGGTGCGGGAGCTGCGCGCCCTGCACCGCGCGGGCCGGCTCGCCGGGGAATGGCCGCGCGTCGCCCCGCTGCTGGCCGAGCTGACCGACCACGGGGACCGGGAGCCCGAGGCCGTCCGTACCGACCTGGTGCGCGCCGGCCGGGTCCTGGCGGTGCTTCCGGCGGCGGAGGTCCTCGCCCGCCACCCGGACACCCCCCTGGTCACGGTGGCCGTCACCGGACACTCCACCCTGGCCCAGCTCACCGACCCGCTGGTCGCCGAGCTGGCCCGGCACGGGCTGCTCTCCCGGGTGCTGTCCGGGGACCACGGCGCCTACCTGCGCGACCTGCTCGACGGCGGCGGCGACCTGCGCCGCCACCGGCCGGAGCTGACCCTGTGCGTACTCGACGCCGGCGCCGTCTTCGACGAGCTCCCGGAGCCCTGGACCTGGCAGGACGTGGAGGCCGGCTGCGCCCGGCTGCTGGAGCGGCTGCGCGCGGTCACCGCCGCCCACGCCGCGGACGCGGCGGGTCCGCTCGTCCTGAACACCCTGCCCCTGCCCCGGAGCCGCCTCCAGCAGCTCGTCGGGCAGCGGGAGCGGGCCCTGCTCGGAGCGGTGTGGCGGGAGTTCAACGCCCGGCTGCTGCGGCTGGCCGACGAGCACCCGGCGGTGGCCGTGGTCGACCTGGAGCCGCTGATCGCCGACGGCGGCCCGGCCTGCGACCCCCGCCTGGCCCTGTACACGCACGCCCCGTACACGGAGCAGCTGCTCGCCGCCTACGCCCGGGAGGCGGTGCACGTGCTGCGCGCCCACCGGGGCATGACCCGCAAGTGCCTGGTCCTGGACCTCGACGGCACCCTGTGGGCGGGGATCCTCGGCGACGACGGCCCCGAGGGGATCACGGCCGCCGCCGGCACCCTGGCCGGGGAGCCGCACGCGGCCCTGCAACGCACCGCGCGGCAGCTCGCCGCCCAAGGGGTCCTGCTCGCCGTCAGCAGCAAGAACGATGCCGCTCCGGTGCTCGGCGTGCTCCGCGACCACCCGGACATGGTGCTGCGCGAGCGGGACTTCGTACGCGTCCACGCCAACTGGGAGCCCAAGGACGGCAGTCTGCGGGACATCGCCGCCGCCCTGGGCATCGGCGCGGACGCGCTGGTGTTCGCCGACGACTCCCCCGCCGAGCGCGCCCTGGTGCGGGCCCGGCTCCCCGCCGCCGCCGTGGTGCCGCTGGGCACCGAACCGGCCCTGCACGTCACCCGGCTGCTGGCCGACGGCTGGTTCGACACCCCCCGGCTGACCGGCGACGACCTCGTCCGCACCGCCCGCTACCACGAGGCCGCCGCCCGCGCGGAGCTGGAGCACGGCAGCGGATCGTACGAGGAGTACCTGCGCGGTCTGGGCGTCCGCGTCCGGATCGCGCCGCCGATGCCGCACGAACGCGACCGGATCGCCCAGCTGTCGCTGCGCACCAACCAGTTCAACCTCACCGGCGAACGGCTCGGCGCGGACCGCGTCGCCGCGCTCGCCGCCGACCGCGCTGGCCTGCTGCTCGGGGTGCGCGTCGGCGACCGGTTCGGCGACAGCGGCCTGGCCGGCGCGGTCCTCGGCCGGTACGCGGACGACGGGCTGCACCTGGACGGCTTCTGGCTCAGCTGCCGGGTGTTCGCGCGCGGGGTCGAGCAGGCCGTGCTCGCGACGCTGCTGGCGCACGCGGCGGACCGCGGCCTGCCGGCCGTGCACGCCCGCCACCGGCCGACCGCCAAGAACACCAGGGCGGCCGGCTTCTACCCCTCCCTGGGCTTCGCCGAGACCGCCACGGACCCCGACGGCTCGCTGCACTACCGCCACGACCTGGCCGAACTGCCCTCCGTACCGGACCACCTGACCACCGATTCACACCTCGGAGGGGACGACGATGAGCCTGCCGGAACCACCCGCTGATCTGCCGGGCTTCCTCACCCTGATCAGTGACGAACTCGGACTGGAGCTGACCGAGGAGCAGGCCCGCGCCGACCTGGACGCCCTGCCGTCCTGGGACTCCGTGCACCTGCTCCGGCTGGTCATGCTGATCGAGCAGGAGACGGGCCGCCGGGTGCCCGTCTCCGCCGTGCTGCGGGCCCGCAGCATCGCGCAGATCCACACCGAGGTACTGGCCGCCTCCGGCACCCGGCCCGCGGCCCGGGGCGGTGCGCGGTGAACGCGGCCGCGTCCGTGTCGCCGGGCGAGCCGATCGCGGTGCGCGCCGACGGCACCGACTGGGGGGCGGTCCGCGCGGACCTGCGCGCCCACGGGACGGCCCTGGTGTACGGCACCCTCGCGGACTGGCGCCCCCGGGACGCCGACGGGCCCGCGCTGCGCGCGTTGCTGGGCCGTGACTGGGCCCGCTACAGCGGCATCGCGCACGAGGACATCCGGGAGCGGTACGCGGCGTCGCGCAGGCTGCTCAAGCACGCGGCCGCGGCGGCCCTGCACGCGGACGCGGCGGACCTCGAACTCACCTACGGGCCCACGGGGCGCCCGTACCTGCGCGGCTGCGACCAGATCGACATCAGCCTCAGCCACACCGGGGACCTGCTGCTGGTGGGCCTGACCACGCGCGGGCTCGTCGGCGTCGACGCGGAGCTCGCGGACCGGCAGATCTACAGCAAGGGACTCGACCGGCACATCTGCACCCCGGCCGAGCGCCTGCACCTCACCGGGCTGGACCCGGAGCGGCGCAATCCGCGGCTGGTGCGGCTGTGGACCCTGAAGGAGGCCTACAGCAAGGCCATCGGACAGGGCATGCAGTTCCGGTTCACCGAGTTCGGCTTCGGGCCCGACGACCGTCCGGCCCGCGTGCACCGGCCGGACGGCACCCCCGGCGCGGGCGCCGAGTGGGCCTTCCGCACGTACGGCCTCGACGTCGGCGGTGTCGCGTTCTGCGTCAGCGCGGCCGTGTACGACGCGGGGCTGGGCCGCACCCTGGACACCGAGATCACCACGATGCTCGACGCCGAGGCCGCCGAGGCCCTGGGGCGGGCGCTGCGGGCCGCCGCCGGGTGACCGCTGCCCCGGCTGACCGCTGCTCCGTCAGCGGACGGCCCCGTCAGTGGTCCTCCACGACCACGGTGGTCGCCTCCAGGACGGTCCGGCCCGCCTGGGTGAGGGTCAGGGTCAGGGGCGCCGTACGCCGGCCCGCGGCGTCCCGGCCCGGCCCGCCGGTCACCGCGGCGCAGCGCAGCGGCAGGTCGGCCTCGGCGTAGCCGCGGACGTGGACCTGGAGCGAGGCGAGGGCGCTGCGCCCGGGTTCGAAGCAGTGGCCGCGCCCCACGGTCAGCAGGGAGGTCTGGCGCAGGGCTTCCAGCAGCACCGGCGCGGGCACGTGCCCGTCCCGCGCGGCCTCCTCGCCGAGCCGGTGCGGGGGGACGGCCACCCCGACGGACAGCCTTCCGTCGCGGGGTCCGGTGGGGCCGTGCAGCAGGACGCCGGCCGGATCGCGGCGCCCCACCTCCCCGGCGTCGACCGGGGCTCCGACGGGGACCGGGGGTTCCTGTCCGGCCGGCGAGCGGAGCGCGGCCAGCCTGCTGTGCTCGCGGTGGTCGCGGTGCACCATCGGGGCGAGGAAGACCAGGTTCGCCGTGCCGGTGCCGCAGGGCACGTCGTCGATCTCGAGCGCGGTACGGAACTCCAGCGCGCGCGGCACCCCGTCGATGACCTTGTCCGGGCGGACGCTCATCGTGGTGGCCAGCCGCCCGGGGGCGGCCCCGGGCCGGGTGCGCCACGGTCCGATGTCGCTCACCTCGATGCCCACCCGGTAGAAGATGCCGGTGCGCTTCGCGGGTACGCGGAAGTGGGTGCGGCCGATGAACTCGCCGACCTCCCGGACCATGTCGGCCGCCGCCACCACGTCGTGGAAGTGCCCCGGACCGTCGTCGAACAGCGGGTGGGAATTCGTCAGGTCGCCCAGCAGGACGAACTCCTCCGCCACGGGCGGCGCGGCGGCACCGCCGTGCCGCTCCCAGGGCTGCGGACGGTGCACGAGGTGCCGTGCGGCTGCCCCGGCGGTGGTCCGTCCCGCGGCGATGGCTGCGGTGTCCATGGCTGGCCCTCCCTCGGGCCCCACCCGATGTTGAGGCCGCACGCACCAGGCTGCCGGGGGTCCGGCGGGAGGAACCAGCCGTGGAACCTGGCAGGTTGCTGCCCGTCAGCTAGTACCCGGCCCGGCGGCGTCCCCCGCTGCCGCGCCCGGGGGGGAGAAGTCGGTGCCGAGGAGCCCGTAGAACGCGACGTTGACACCCGTCTGGAACCTGCTGGTGGACTCCATCTCCTCCATGATCCGGGCTATGTGGCGGCGGCAGGTGCGCACCGACATGCCGAGCCGGCGGGCCACCATCTCGTCCTTGTGGCCCTGCGCCATCAGCCGGATGATCGACCGCTTCAGGTCGTCGGCGATGTCGGCGGCGTCCTCGTCCCCGGGGGCGAACGGCGTGGCCCCGGCCCACATGTGGTCGTAGACCTTGCCCAGGAAGGCGACGAGCGTGGGCTCGCGGACCACGATCGCGCCCGGGGAGCGGCCCTCCACCTGCTGCTCGGGCAGGAAGGCCACCTCGCGGTCGTAGATGAGTATCCGGTCGACCAGTTCGTCCGTGGTGCGCACCTCGGCGCCCTCGGCGGTGACCGCGCGCACGTAGTCGGTCGTCGCCAGGTCGCTGCGGACGGTGTGCTGGTACAGGTGTCGGACGTGCACGCCGCGGTGCAGCCGGGCGAGGGTCAGGGGCAGGGCCGTCTCCATGGCGCCGGGCCGACGGGAGCCGCCGGGCTGGGAGGTGAGCAGCTCGCTGCGGCAGCGCGTACCCCATTCGTCCAGCATCGACTGGAGCACTCCCACATCGCTGATGACGTCGAAGGCCTCCGCCTGATTGCGCGTGCGGCGGGTTTCGAAGTAGGCGGGCAGCAGGCCCTGCATCTGCGTCTTCACGCTGCTCACCGCCTGCTGCATCTCGCGGATCTCGGCCTCCGCGGGGCCCACCAGGTCCGCCGCCGCCGCGTCCGGGCTCACCGGGACCAGCTCGTCCGGGCGGCCGGGCATCGGGCGGAGCAGGCGGAGCGTGGTGAGCGCCTCCTCCACCCGCCCGGCCTCCAGCTGCGTCATGCGCAGGGCGGACGCGATCTCAGCACGGACGAAGCGTCCTGACAGGACGGCGTGCTGATAGGCGGACGCGCTCGCGTCGTCCAACTCGCCGAACTCGGACCCGTGTAGGGAACTCCCCGACATCCCGTTTGACACCCCCATGTGCTGACAGGACTTGCTGCCAGGCAACTTTACGCCTGCCTTTTTGCTTGGAGACGCCGTGTCCGCTGGTCAGGATGGTCCCGCAAACGAAAGTTGTCGACACGGGGGTCAGACATGAGCAGCGCTTCCATCCGAAATGCCGCCACCGCCATCGTTCTCGCGTTCGGCCTGTGGGGGATGGTCCCGGCCACCGCCGCGCAGGCGTCCGAGTCCGGAACCAGCACCACGGTGACCGCGCCGAAGTCCCTCGCCGAACTGCGCGTGAGCGAGTCGGTCGTCAACTGCCCGGAGGACGACCGCTGGGAGCTCGCCTGCCTGTGACCCGGCCTTTAGCAGGTCACAAGCGCGCGAGGGCATGATCCGGGGCACGGGCTCCCGGATCCCCCGCCGGTAGAGCCGGGCCGTTCACCCCGCCGGTTTCGGAAGAATGTTTCCGAAACCGGCGGGGCTTCGGCGTGAAATGGGCGGGAGGAATAGTCGAAACATACCGCCCGCGGCACTTGTGCGCGGCAGTAGTCAGCGGATATGCGCGCTCAACCCGACGACGTGCGCGACCTGCGTACGGGAATTCACCCCGAGCTTCTTGAAGATCCTGCTCATATATGTCTCCACAGTCTTCACACTGATGCCGAGCCGGGCCGCGATCTGTTGGTTCGTACGCCCTTCTCCCACCAGCCCCGTGACGATGCGCTCCCGCTCGCTGAGCAGGGACAGCCGGCTCGCGTCCGGGGCCCCTCCCGCGTGCGCCCCGGTGCGGCGCTCCGCCTCCCGCGCGGCGGCGGCGAGAGCGGGCACGGCGGTCTGTTCCGCGAGCGCGGCCGCCAGCCCGATGCGCGCCCGTGCCCCCGCCGTGTCGCCGGCGGCCAGCGCGGCGTCCGCCAGACCCAGGGCCAGCAGCCCCGCCAGATGCGCCTGCCCGTGCTCCAGTGCCGCCGCCAGGCCCCGCTCCATGTGCAGGCCGGCCCGCTCCGGCTCGCCCAGCCCGGTCTCGGCCGCCCCCAGCCAGCGCAGCGCCTCCAGGTGCGCGGCCCGCTCCGGCTCCCCGGTCCGCGCCAGCAGCGCGTGCGCCGCGTCCGCCGCCGCCCTGGCCGGCTCGCCGTCACCGGCCGCCGCACAGGCGGCGGCCAGCAGCGCGTACGCGTGCGCCCGCGCCCCGGGATCGTCCGCCGGGGCCGTCCGCAGGGCCTGCCCGGCCGCGGCGCGGGCTTCCTCCGGGTCGGCCCCCGCCCCCGGCTCCAGGGCCAGCGCCGCCCGTTCCGCATCGGCGGCGGCGCCTCCCGGGGGCAGGCCGCCGTCCCCGTCGAGCACGGACCGGGCCTGCGCGTGGCGGCCGCTCCAGCGCAGGGCGCGGGCCTGCCACACCGCCGTGTCGGTCCGGCCGCCGGGCAGCCGGTCCTCGTGCGAGCGGGGTCCGGTCTCCTCGTAGCCCCGTACCGCCTCCTCCAGGCGGCCCGACAGCACCAGTGCCTTGTTGAGCAGGAGCCGGACCTCCACCGGTACGGGGCCGGTCGCCATCACCCGGCGCAGGGCGGCGGCGGAGCGGGCGGGCCGGGTGTACAGGCCCCCGCGGGCGCTCAACGCCAGGGCGCGGACGTCCTCCAGGCCGATCGCGGCGGCGTGTTCGAGGTGCGCGGCCAGCGCCCGGCGGGCCCCGGCGTCGCCGTCCTCCGGGCCGGCCCCCGTACCGGCCTCGGCCCTCAGCGCCTCCAGGGCCCGCCCCAGTGCCGCACTGCGCCAGCCGGCCCCCGAGGCGTGGTGGACCAGCGCCCGTACCGCCGGGCGGACGAAGCAGAACCGCGTACCGGGCGTGCCCTCGGGCCGGACCAGCCCCTCGCCGTGCAGTTCGTCGAGTCCGGCCAGCGCCTGCTCCACCGGCACGCCCGCGGTGTGCGCGAGCGCGGCCGCGCTGAACGGGTCGCCGAGCAGGGCGGCGGCGCACGCGCAGCGCCAGCCGAGGGACGACAGCGTGTGCAGGTCGATCGAGTCGGGCGCGAGCACCGGCGGTATGCCCGTGGCCAGTTCGGCCGTCGCGTGGAAGGACGGGCCGGCCGCGGCGCCCCGGGCCAGGGCGTGCAGCAGTCCCGGCACCCCCGCCGCGTCGCGCAGCACCAGCTCGGCGGCGAGCGGCGGCGTCCCGGCCGGCAGCAGGGCGCGGGCGTCGGCCTGGGGGAGCGGGCCCAGGGCCAGGTGGCGGACCCCGGGCGCGTCGTGTGGCACGGCCGACAGGTGGCGGCCGCCCGGCACGGCCCGGTGCGCGAAGACGGTCAGCACGGGGCCCTGCGGGGGGTGCCGGACGAGGTGGTCGAGCAGGTCGAGGACCTCGGGGCCGGACCGGTGCACGTCGTCCAGGACGAACAGCGTCCCGCGCTCCCCCAGCAGCCCGAGCAGGACGCGCAGGGCACGGACCGCCGCACCGGGGTCGGGCGGTTCCCCGGCTCCCGGCAGGGTCGCGAGGGCCGGGAGGACGGGCGCGAGGGCGCGCGTGCGCGCCTCGCCGAGCCGCTCGAACAGCGTGCCGTCGGCACGGGCCAGATGGTCGTCCAGGGCGTCGGCCACCACCTCGAAGGGCCGGGTCCGGCCCACCCTGGGCACCCGTCCGGACGCCACCGTCCACCCCTCCTTGTGCGCGGTGGCGGCCAGTTGCCGCAGCAGCCGGCTCTTGCCGCTCCACGGCTCGCCGGTCAGCCGGACGAACCGGGGGCCGTCACCGGCCAGCCTCAGCTCGCGGCAGAGGACCGCGAGGTCCCGAGCCCGGGCCGCCGCCGACGGATGCTGCTGGTCAAGCACGGAATCCCCTTCGTGTGCGCGTTCCCCCCTCCGGCAGCCTCGCCGACCGGCGTCCCCGCGCACAGCCCCGACGGACCGTCACTACCTGCATGTCAGTTACTGCGGAGGGCTACCGCCGCACCGGACGCCGGGTGTCGGGGTGTTCCCTGACGGGCCGTCCGGGGCGGCCGCCCGGGGACCGCCGCGACCTGCGGGAAGGGGGAGAAGCACCGACTGGTGGGGGCCGGCCCGGCACGGCGACGATCGGGGCATGTCCCCCCGTACGCGTCTCGGTTACGCCTCCGGCTCCCTGGTCACCGGAGCCTTCAACACCCTGCCCGGTCTGCTCCTGCTGCCCTACCTCACCGACACCCTCGGCGTCGGCGCCGCCGTGGCGGGGGCCGTCGTCCTCGTGCCCAAGGTCTGGGACGTGCTGCTCACCCCGCACGCGGGGCGGATCGGCGACCGGACGCACGGCCGGTGGGGCCCGCGGCGGGGCCACGTCCTGGGCGGGGGCCTCGGTGTGGCCGCCGGCTTCGCCCTGATGTTCGCGGGGACCGCGCGGGGGCCGGCGGGGGCGCTGTGGACCGCCGCGGGCTTCCTGCTCACCGCGACGGCGTTCGCGTTCTTCCAGGTGGCGTACGCCGCCCTGCCCGCCGAGATCGCCACGACCGCGCGGGACCGGGTGCGGCTGGTGGGGGGCCGGGTGGCCGGCCTCGCCGTCGCCGCCCTGGTCGCCGGATCGGCCGCGCCCGCCGTCGTCGAGGCGGGCGGCGGGGGCCTGTCCGGACACCGCTGGGCCGGGCTGTTCGGCGCCTGCGTGGTCGCCGCCGGGACGCTCGGCGTGTTCTTCGGGACCTCCCGGACCACCCTGTCCGGCGCGGCCCGGGACCTGCCGCGGGGCCTGCCGCAGGACGCGGGGGAGCCGCGCGGCGCCGGGCCCCGCGCGTGGTTCGCCGTGCTGCGCGGCAACGCGCGGTTCGCCGTACTGCTGCGCGGGGCGACCGTCCTCGTCGTCGGCACCGGGGTGCTGCTCGCGGGCTGCCCCTACTACGCCGAACACGTCCTGGAGCGGCCGGGGATGACCGGGGTGCTGGTCGCCGCGTTCGTCCTGCCGAACCTGTTCACCACGGCCCTGTGGTCCCGCGTGGGCGCCCGGTACGGTCACCGGCGGGTGCTCGGTCTCTCCTGCGCCCTGTTCGCCGGGGGCACCCTGCTGCTGTCGGCCGCGCCCGTGCTGCCGCTGTTCTGGGCCCCGGTGGCGCTCCTCGTCGCCGGTACCGGGCACGCGGGGCAGCTGCTGTTCCTGTACGCGATGCTCGCCGAGTGCGCGGCCGGGGACGCCGTCCGCACCGGGCGCAGCCGAGCCGGTGCGATGTCGGGTCTGTTCAGCGCCGGGGAGGCGCTGGGCATGGCCGTCGGGCCGTTCCTGACGGGGCTGGTGCTGCAGTCGTCCGGCTACGTCTCCTCCGGCACCGGGCACGCCACCGGCCAGGGCTCCGGCGCCACGTGGGGCGTCCTGGCGGGGATGGCGCTGCTCCCGGCGCTGGCCACGGCGGCCGGACTGGTACTGCTGCGCGGCTTCCGGCCCGCGGCTCCGAAGGCCCCCGCCGGTCCGGTGCAGGCGGCGACCGCCGCCGCGGCTCCTGCTCCGGCGGCCCCGGCGGGGCTCACGCCAGCCGGGGGGAGGCCGCCGGTTCGGGTGTGACGGGCACCGCGGCGCCCTGGTCGCGCACCATCTCGACCGGGGCGGCGCCGTCCTCGGCGACCGTGCCGATGTCGGCCGCGAAACGCCCGTACGGGTGGGTGCGCAGCGCGGCCAGGACACCGGCCGCGGCGTCCGGCGCGACGAGCAGGCACAAGCAGCTCTCGCTGGAGGCGTGCAGCGGGTCGACGGCCATGGCGTCCAGGGCCATCCGGGCCTCGTACTGCACGGGCAGCGCGTTCTCCTCGACGCGCAGGGTGTGGCCCAGTTCGCGGGCGTACGCGTGCAGCACGGCGGCGAGGCCGCCGCGCGCCACGGTCCGTACGGCCCGGATCCCGTCGCCGGACCCGGCCGCGCGGGCCCGCTCCAGCAGTCCGGCCAGCGGCGCGCAGCCGCTGGGGACCAGGCTCTCGAACCCGAGTCCCCGGCGCACCGACAGGAGGTGGGCGCCGTGTCCGCCGAGCGGGGCGCTCAGCAGGACGCGGTCCCCGGGCCGGACGTCGCGGGTGCGCAGCGGGGCGCCGTGGAAGGCGCCGATCCCGGTGGTTTGCAGGTAGACCTGGTCCGCCTCGCCGGCCCGGACGACCCGGACGTCCACGTCGGCGATCACCACGCCGGCCTCGAGGGCCACGTCGCGCACGGAGCGGGCCAGCCGGTGCAGTCGCTCCAGCGGCAGGCCCGCCTCGACGACCGCCGACAGCGTCAGGGCGAGGGGCCGGGCGCCGACGGCGGCGAGTTCGTTGACGGCGGCGCACACGGCGACCCGCCCGATGTCGCCGCTGCCGTAGAACGGCGGGTCGACGACGTGGGCGCCGCTCACCACGGCGGGCGGGTGCTGGCCGAGGGGCGGGCAGGTGCCGCGCACCTCCGCGAGGGCGTCCTCCAGCAGGGCGCGCAGCTCACCGCCCGGGGGGAGCTCGTCGTCGTGGACGAGAGCCACCTGGCCGCCGGGGACGGCGGTCCCGGCGGCTCTCGTACCCGTCATCCTGTTTCCGGCAGGGTTCGGCCGTCGCGGAAGCGG
This sequence comes from Streptomyces sp. NPDC029122, assembly GCF_055569445.1. Taxonomy (NCBI): domain Bacteria; kingdom Bacillati; phylum Actinomycetota; class Actinomycetes; order Kitasatosporales; family Streptomycetaceae; genus Streptomyces; species Streptomyces sp. NPDC029122. Next base: position 35,005 of record NZ_JBVHWK010000042.1, read on the forward strand.
TTGATGGAGTCGAGGTGCCGTGCGCGCAGTTCGTGGTCGCGGACGCCGAGGCCCTCCTCGGGGGCGAGCGCGAGGACGCCGACCTTGCCCTGGTGGAGGTTGCGGTGGACGTCGTAGGAGGCCTGGCCGGTCTCCTCCAGCGGGTAGACCTTCGAGAGGGTGGGGTGGATCTTGCCCTTGGTGATGAGCCGGTTGGCCTCCCACGCCTCGCGGTAGTTGGCGAAGTGCGAGCCGATGATGCGCTTGAGGGACATCCACAGGTAGCGGTTGTCGTACTCGTGCATGAAGCCGGAGGTGGAGGCGCAGGTGACGATGGTGCCGCCCTTGCGGGTGACGTAGACCGAGGCGCCGAAGGTCTCGCGGCCCGGGTGCTCGAAGACGATGTCCACGTCCTCGCCGCCGGTCAGCTCGCGGATCCGCTTGCCGAAGCGCTTCCACTCGCGCGGGTCCTGGGTCCGCTCGTCCTTCCAGAACCGGTAGCCCTCGGCGTTGCGGTCGATGACCGCGGTGGCGCCCATCGTGCGGCAGATCTCCGCCTTCTCCGGGGAGGAGACGACACAGATCGGGTTGGCGCCGCCGGCCAGGGCCAGCTGGGTGGCGTACGAGCCGAGGCCGCCGCTGGCGCCCCAGATCAGGACGTTGTCGCCCTGCTTCATCCCGGCGCCGTTGCGGGAGACCAGCTGGCGGTACGCGGTCGAGTTGACCAGGCCCGGGGAGGCGGCCTCCTCCCAGGTCAGGTGGCGCGCCTTGGGCATCAGCTGGTTCGACTTGACCAGGGCGATCTCGGCGAGGCCGCCGAAGTTGGTCTCGAAGCCCCAGATCCGCTGCTCCGGGTCGAGCATCGTGTCGTTGTGCCCGTCGGCCGATTCCAGCTCCACCGACAAGCAGTGCGCGACGACCTCGTCGCCGGGGTGCCAGCGGTTGACGCCGGGGCCGGTGCGCAGCACGACGCCCGCCAGGTCGGAGCCGAGGATGTGGTACGGGAGGTCGTGCCGCGCGGCGAGCGGCGACATCCTGCCGTAGCGCTCCAGGAAGCCGAAGGTCGGCAGCGGTTCGAAGATCGAGCTCCAGACGGTGTTGTAGTTGACCGAGGAGGCCATGACGGCCACCAGGGCCTCGCCGGGCCCGAGCTCGGGCAGCGGTACCCGCTCGACGTGCAGGGACTTGCGGGAGTCGCGGTCGCGGGTCGCGATGCCCGCGAACATGTCCGTCTCCGACTTGTGCACGGTCACCGCGCGGTACGACTCGGGCAGCGGCAGGGCCGCGAAGTCGGCGGCGGTGACAGCGGGAGAACCGCTGCCAGATGCGGTCGACGCGGCGATCGCGTCGAGGATTTCCTTCACAGAGGCCTCCGGCGGTTCGGACGTGACGTTCCACTGATACGCATCCCGGCCCCCGAAGTCCCGGGCGCGGCGCGTGCAGTGGGGTCCGCACGGGCGAGGTAGGGGTGCCCCGGGTTCCGGGTGCGGTGGGCGCCGGTGTCCGGGCGGCCCCGTGCAAGCCCGGCTTTAGCCCTCCGCCGGACGCTCGTCGCCGCGCACCGGCCGGACCGGCGCGTCTGCGTCGAAAGGGGCCCTCATGAGCACCCAGGAGGAGATCCGGTACTCGTCACTGCGGGAGCGCACGGCGGAGCTCGCCGTCCTGCGGGAGCAGGTGGTACGGGGTCCGAGCGAGAAGGCGACCGAGGCCCAGCACTCCAAGGGCAAGCTGACCGCCCGCGAAAGACTCGAACTCCTCTTCGACGAGGGGACGTTCACCGAGATCGAAGGGCTGCGACGGCACCGTGCCACCGGCTTCGGCCTGGAGTACAGGAAGCCGCACACCGACGGCGTCATCACGGGGTGGGGACTGGTCCACGGCCGGACCGCCTTCGCGTACGCCCACGACTTCCGGATCTTCGGCGGCGCGCTGGGCGAGGCCCACGCACAGAAGATCCACAAGCTGATGGACCTCGCCGAGACCACCGGGGCACCCCTGGTGGGCCTGTGCGACGGGGCCGGCGCCCGCATCCAGGAGGGCGTCACCGCGCTCGCCGGCTACGGGGGCATCTTCACCCGCAACGTGCGCAGCTCCGGGGTGATCCCGCAGATCTCCGTGGTCATGGGCCCGTGCGCCGGCGGGGCCGCGTACTCTCCCGCGCTGACCGACTTCGTCTTCATGGTCCGCGGGACCTCGCAGATGTTCATCACGGGACCCGACGTGGTCCAGGCGGTCACCGGCGAGGCCGTCACCAGCGAGACCCTCGGCGGGGCCGACAGCCACGCGGGGACCTCCGGCGTCGCGCACTTCGCGTACGACGACGAGGAGAGCGCTCTGGAGGACGTGCGCTACCTCCTGTCGCTGCTGCCCGCCAACAACCGCGAGCTGCCGCCCGCCGGCGACACCGACGACCCGCCCGGCCGGCGCTGCGAGCGCCTGGCCGACCTGGTGCCGTCGCGCCCCAACCAGTCGTACGACATCCGCGAGCTGATCGAGGAGGTCGTCGACCACGGGGAGCACTTCGAGATCCACGGCCGGTGGGCGCAGAACGTCGTCTGCACCCTCGCCCGGCTCGGCGGGCGGACCGTCGGCATCGTCGCCAACCAGCCCTCCTGCATGGCGGGCGTCCTCGACATCCAGGCGAGCGAGAAGGCGGCGCGCTTCGTGCAGTTCTGCGACGCCTTCAGCATCCCGCTGGTGACGCTGGTCGACGTACCGGGATTCCTGCCGGGCGTGGACCAGGAGCACGGCGGGGTGATCCGGCACGGGGCCAAGCTGCTGTACGCGTACTGCAACGCCACCGTGCCGCGGATCTCGCTGATCCTGCGCAAGGCCTACGGCGGCGCGTACATCGTCATGGACTCCCGCTCCATCGGCGCGGACATCGCGCTGGCCTGGCCGTCCAACGAGATCGCCGTGATGGGCGCGGAGGGCGCGGCGAACGTCATCTTCCGCCGCGAGATCGCCGCGTCCGACGATCCCGACACGGTGCGCCAGATGAAGATCAAGGAATACCGGACCGAGCTGATGCACCCCTACTACGCCGCGGAACGAGGCCTTGTGGACGACGTCATCGACCCCGCCGAGACCAGGTCCCGGCTCATCGACGCGCTGGAGATGCTGCGCGGCAAGCACGCGCCGCGCCCCAGCCGCAAGCACGGGAACCTCCCCCTGTGAACCCCGCCGGGGACCGGCTCCAGCAGGCGGCCTTCCACGTGGTCGGCGGGTCCCCCACGCTGGAGGAGGTCGCGGCCATCGCCATGCTGCTCACCGCCCGGATGATGGGCGCCGAGATCGCCCCGCCCGACCCGCGGCCGCTCCGCGCCCCTTGGCCGGCGGAGGACGAGGACTTCCGCGCCCCGGGCTCGTGGGCATCGTAGGGCGGGCGGTTCCTCCGGTTTAGACCAGCTTTAGCGGTATCCCCCATTGTGTGCGGGCAGGCAGTGAGGCTGCTGCCTCCGCACCCGGCCGAAGGAGACGACGACCATGACAGCGCAGAGCCCGAACGTCATACTCAGCGGCGGTCCCGCGACCAGTGTCGAAGCGCTGGACCGCATCCGCTACGTGGAGGACACGAGCGCGAAGGTGAAGGTCCTCAACGGGAACCGGTACGAGCACTTCGAGCCCACCGGGGGCACCGTGGTGGACCCTGAACTCGAACTCGAGCTCCTGGTGTACGCCTACAGCGGCCACACCTACATCGCCGAGTAGCCGGAAACCGTACGGAGGGGGCGGCGCCGCAGCCGCCCCCTCCGGCGCGCCGCTGGTCAGTGGTCACGGGGTGCCTCCTGGGCTTGGACGGCCGCCTCGAAGGTGTGCAGGGCGCGGGCCCAGACGCCGTCCCACTCGGCCAGCCGCAGCAGGTGCGGGGCGAGTTCGGCGGAGAAGGCGGTGGCGGCCTCGACGGGGAGGAGGGAGGGGAGGTTGTCGATGGCGATGAGGTCGAGGCGGCGTTCGCCCTCGCGGAGGGTGCGTACGGGCTCGGTCCAGGTGGTGGTCTCGTCGTAGACCGGCAGGACGTTGCAGTCGGAGGTGACGTCGCAGGTGACGTCGCTGACCAGGGAGAGCCGGCGACCGGGGTCGTCGAGGTCGGCCTTGGTCAGGAAGGGCGGTACGGGGGCGGTGGTCAGGACGGTGTTGACCAGCAGGTCGTGGCCGAGGAGGGCGGGCCGGTCGATGTTCCGGGTCTCGGCGAGGTCCCAGCGGGTGGGCTCCAGCCCGGCCTGGACGAGGGCGTCGCAGGCGCCGCGGCCGCAGCGGCCGAGCGCCCCGATGACGAGGGCGGTGGCGGTGCCGGGGGCGGACGCGCCGGCGGCGAGGAGGGCGTCCAGGGTGGGGCGGTCCGTGGGGCGCAGCGGGGCGGTGAGGGCGCCGCGCTGGTGCAGGACGGCGAGGGCGGCGCCGACGTAGCCCGCCCAGTAGCCGAACGCGGCGACGCGGCGGCCGGCTTCGTCGGTGAGGTACTCCATGTCGAGCAGGGCGCCGCCGCCCTCGGTGAAGCGGGCGAGCAGCTCGCGGGCGCCTGCCTGGCCCTTGTAGGCGTGGCCGAAGTAGATGTGCCGGTGGCGCAGGGCGGGGGCGCCGGGCCCGGCGGGGAGTTCCTTGAGGCCGAGGACGTACGCGTCGTCGGGGGCCTGTTCGTGCCAGGAGCCGGTGGGGGCGGTGGCGCAGCCGGCGGCGGTGTAGCCGGTGAGGGGGAAGGCGCGCTGGTCCGACTCCTCGACGGTGATCCGGATGCCGGCCGCGGTGAGGCGGGCGGCGTCCTGGGGGGTGAGGGGTGCCCGGCGTTCGGTGGGGCGGGCCTCGTGCCGCATCCAGAGGTGAAGGGTGTCCGACATCGTACGGTTCGTCCTGTCTGAAGGTATAGGGGCGGCCGACCCGGCCTGATCGCGTTCGCGGGGCTGCGTCGGCTTCCGTCGGGGACGGCCCTAGGAGCGGGATCCGTGCGTTCGCCGGCGGGCGGTAGGCGGGGGTCGCGGTGGTACCCAAGCCTGCCGCGCTCGGTTCGGTGACGACCGCGGTGGCGAGGGCCGTGGCGGGCTCCGCCCCCGGGCAGCGGTGGGCCGCCGCGCCGAAGGTGAAGACGGCCGGATTCACCCTGCCGGGGGTCGGCGCGTGCGGGTCCGGATTGACGGCGGGGGCCTCGGCCGGTGCGGAGGCGGCGGGTGACGCGTACGGAAGGCCCACGGTGCCGGATCGCTCTCCGGACCGGCGGACGGGACGGGGGCGGCGGCCGGCAGGGCGTTGGCCTCGTCGTACGGGAGGGAGTCCGCGACGAAGCCGAAGGTGCCCGTCCCGGTGATCTCGCGGGCGGCGCGGGTGAGGGCGCCGAGCGCGGCGCGGGAGAGCGCGGAGCCGGTGCCGATCCGGCGTACGCCGAGGGCGCCGAGGTCGGCCACGGACAGCTTGAGGGGCGGCGGTCGTCAGGCTTTGACGGGCCGTTCGACGGCGGCGCAGACGGCGCGGACCGCGTCGGCGTCCGGCAGGGCGCCGCAACGAAGCCACCTACGTCCCTTGACCGCTCTCTTGACCGCTCTCTTCGGCGACCCAGGCCAGGTAGGCGGCCGATCCGCCGGCGACGGGCAGGACGATCCACTCGGGCACCTCGTAGGGATGGGTCCGCGCGACCCACTCGGCGAGGGCCGGCAGACGGTCCCGGGTGGTCTTGTAGGAGACCCGCCACTCGGTGGCCGTCTCGACGCTCCCCCTCCACCTGTATACGGCGGTGAGGGGAGCGTCGACGTGCGCACAGGCCGCGAGCCGCTCCTCCACCGCGCCCCGGGCGAGCACCCGTGCCCGCTCCTCGTCGTCGACGGTGGTCTGCGCGATCACGATGTCGGTCGCCACGGCTCTCCCTCTCTCCCGGTCCCGCCGACCCTAAGGGTCCCGGCCGCGCCGGTGCAGCGGGCGCCGCGACAGGCCGCGGAGCTACGGAAGGTCCTTGACGAAGACCAGCCCGTCGCTGCCGGCCAGGCGGGCGGGGTCGAAGGGGAAGTAGCCGAACCAGGCGGAGGCGCGCGGCGCGGGGGGCGGCGCGTCGCCGAGCACGGCGGCCAGCCGCCGGGCGTCGACGAGGCAGCGGTCCTCCGGGAGCGCGTACAGGAGCCCTTCGAGGGTGTCCGGCTCCGGCGCCTCCACGCCCCGGTGCCGGATCGTGCCGAGGGCCGTCGCCACGAAGGCGTACTCCTCGCCGAGACGGGCGTCCACCAGCGCACCGGCGCTCCACCACTCCAGCGGCGCCCCGCCCATCCGCATCGAGCTCTTCTCGCGCTGGAGATGGGTGTTGTGGGCGTGGACGAACACCGGTCCACGCTCGGCGAGGGCCAGCAGGTTGCGGGCCATCATCTGGTCCCGGACCCCTACCAGACGGGCCAGACGGGCGGGCGAGTCGTCGGCCATCCAGTGGTGGTAGCGCAGCAGTCCCGTGGCCGTCCGCGCGTACAGGCGCGCCCGGTCCCAGCCCTCGCGCCCGGCGGCCGCGATCAGGTGCGGGGCCTGCTCCTCCACCAGCGCCGCCAAGTCGTCCGCGATCAGCCGCAGCCGACCGGCGTCGGCCGACCTCCCGACGGACCGGGCCGGGTCCCTCATCGCGGCGGGTTCGGTCCACCGGCCGTCGGCGCCCAGCAGCCGGTCGAGGGTCGCCCCCGTGCAGGGCAGCAGGTCCGCGTCCACCCGGGCGGCGAGGCGGCCGTGGAGCGCGACGAGGGCCTGACGGGGGCTCGCGGCGCCGGTGATCTCCAGCGGGCCGTCGAAACCGGCGAAGCGCACCCGCTCCCCGGCCGGCCGTCCCTCGTTGTGGGCGCGCATCCAGCGCACCAGCTCGCGGTTGGCCGCCGAGGTGCCCCAGTCGTGGCTGATGCCGTGGTCCACGACCTCGCCGAGGACGCCCTCGCCGGTGGTGACGTGGTCGTCCACGACGAGGCCCCTCAGGCAGTCGCTCTCGATCGCGATGGTCCGGTAGCCCTCCTCGACGAGCTGCCGGAAGAGCTCGTTGCGCAGGTGGAGCAGGGTGTCCTCGCCGTGGGTGGGCTCGCCCAGGGCGAGCAGCCGGGGCCGCTCCGGCAGCAGTCGCAGAACTGCGGCAGCGTCGACGGCATGGACGGTTTCCTTGATGCGGGTCGCCATGGCTTCAACGCTATCGTTGAACCTTCGGTTGAAACTTTGGCCGCTATTCTCGCCTCCCATGGGCCAGAACCTTAAAACCCCCCGGCAGCTGAGGCCGGTCGACCTGGCACGCGGGCACGGTCTCTCCACCCAGGCGGTCAGGAACTACGAGGAGGCCGGCATCCTCCCGGCCGCCGCCCGGTCGCCCCACGGCTACCGCGCCTACACCCCGCTGCACGCGGACGCCCTGCGCGCGTTCCTCGCCCTGGTGCCCGGTCACGGCCACCCGACAGCGGCGGCGATCATGCGGGCCGTGAACCAGGGGGCGGCCGAGGACGCCTTCCGCCTCGTCGACGAGAGCCACGCGCAGCTGCTCGAGGACCGCCGGACCCTCCGCGCCGTGGAGAGCGCCCTGCGCGACCTGGAGCCGGTCCCGCTCCCCGAGCCCGGCGGCACCTTCATCGGCCCGCTGGCGGCGAAGCTCGGGATCCGGCCCGCCACCCTGCGCAAGTGGGAGGGCGCCGGGCTGGTACGCCCGCACCGCGATCCCCGGACGGGGTACCGCGTCTACGACGGGGCCGCCGTACGGGACGCCCGGCTGACCCGCCAACTCCGCCGGGGCGGCTACCCGCTGGAGCGGATCGCCCCGCTGATCGGCCGGGTCCGCGCGGCCGGCGGCCTGGAGCCCCTGGAGGCCGCCCTGCACGACTGGCACGGCCGCCTGTCCGCCCGGGGCCGGGCCCTGCTGGCCGGTGCCGCCGCGCTGGACGCCTACCTCCGCGCCCGCGGATGACCGGGCGCGGCGCACGGCCCCGCCCGGCCGGACCCGCTACTTCGCCGCGGTGAACGCCGCCAGGTCCTCGGCCACCGCCCGGACCACGGCCCCGTGCTGCTCGGCCAGGTAGAAGTGCCCGCCGGGGAAGCTCCGGAAGCCGAACCCCGCCCCCGTCAGCGCCCGCCAGCCCATCGCCTCGGCCACGCTCGCCCGCGGGTCGGACTCCCCGCAGAACACGCTGACGGGAGTGCGCAGCGGCGGTCCCGGCTCGTACCGCCAGGTCTCGGCCGCCTTGTAATCGCTGCGCAGCGCCGGGAGGATCAGCGCCCGGAACTCCGGGTCCGCCAGCAGTGCGGGGTCGGTGCCGGAGAGGGAGTGCACCCGGGCGAGGAGGGTGTCGTCGTCCCGCGTGTGGAGGTTCTCCTCCCGCACGATCAGCGGGGAGCGGCGCCCGGAGACGATCAGGCCGCGCGGCGTGTCGCCGGCCGCCTCCAGCCGGCGCGCCAGCTCGTAGGCGAGGACCGCGCCCATGCTGTGCCCGAACAGGACGAGGGGCCGGTCGCGCCACGGCAGGAGCGCCCGTTCCACCCCGTCGGCGAGCCCGGCGACGGTGTCCGGGCTCGGCTCCCCCAGCCGCTCCTGGCGGCCGGGGTACTGGACGGTGAGCACCTCGGCGTGGGCGGCCAGGTCGCGGGAGAGCGGGAAGTAGAAGGAGGCGCTGCCGCCCGCGTGCGGGAGGACGACGAGGACCGGTACGTTCCCCGGCGGCGCCGTCGGCGGGTGGAAGCGGCGGATCCAGGGGCTCCCCTGCGCGGTGGTGCTCACCGGGCGTCCCCGGTCCGGTCGGTGAGGAGGAGCTTCTTCTGCGGTTTGCCCATGGCGTTGCGCGGGATCGCGGGGACGAAGCGGACCTCGCGCGGGCGTTTGTGCACCGACAGGTGCGCGGCGACGAAGTCGGTGAGCTCGGGGCCGGTGACCCCTTCGGCGACGACGAAGGCGACGATGCGCTGTCCGAGGTCCGCGTCCGGGACCCCGACGACGGCCGCCTCGGCGACCTTGGGGTGGTCCAGCAGGGCATTCTCGATCTCGCCCGCGCCGATGCGGTAGCCACCGGACTTGATCATGTCGATGGAGGCCCGGCCGACGATGCGGTGGACCCCGTCCCGCGGGTCGACGGCGGCGATGTCGCCCGTACGGAACCACCCGTCCTCGGTGTACGCGGCCGCGGTGGCCTCGGGGCGGCCCAGGTAGCCGGAGAACAGCGTGGGCCCGGTCAGCTGGAGTTCGCCGATCTCGGCGCCCGGCTCGGCCGCGATCCGGGTGCGGATGCCGGGCAGGGGGGTGCCGACGGTGCCGGGCCGGACCTCGCCGCCCGCGCGGCCGCTGACGGTGATCAGGGTCTCGGTCATCCCGTAGCGCTCGACGGGGCGGTGGCCGGTGAGGCGCTCCAGGTCCCGGAAGACGGGCGCGGGCAGGGCGGCGCTGCCGGAGACGAGGAGGCGGGCCCCGGACAGCGCGGCCGCGTGCTCCGGTTCGGCGGCGATGCGGGACCACACGGTCGGCACCCCGAAGTACAGGCTGCCCCGGGCGGCGGCGTACGCCCGCGGGGCCGGGCGGCCGGTGTGCACCAGGCGGCTGCCGGTGCGCAGGGCGCCGAGGACGCCGAGGACGAGGCCGTGCACGTGGAACAGGGGGAGCCCGTGCACCAGGGTGTCCTCGGCGCTCCACTGCCAGGCCTCGGCGAGGGCGTCGAGGTCGGCGGCGAGGGCGTCGGCGGTCAGGACCACGCCCTTGGGCGGGCCGGTGGTCCCCGAGGTGTACAGGATGAGCGCCGGGTCCTTCGGGCCGCCGCCGCGGGGCGGGGCGGCGGCGGAGCGCCGGGCGAAGTCGACGGTGGTCTCGACGGCGCCGGAGTCCCGCAGGATGTGCTCGCGTTCGGCCGGGCCGGCGTCGGGGGGCAGCGGTACGAAGGGCACCCCGGCCAGGAGCCCGCCGACGGCCGCCGCCACGGTTTCGAGGGAGGCGGTCGCCGTCACGGCGAAGGCGGGGGCTCCGGCGACGTCGGCGGCCACGGCCCTCGCCGCGCCGAGCAGTTCCTCGTACGAGGCGGTGCGGCCGGCGACGCCGATGGCGTCCTCGCGGTCGCCGTACGTCCCGTCAAGCGCGGTCAGCACGCGGCAACTCCCTGTCGGTGGCGGGCGGGCCCCCAGGCTACGCCGCCGCCCCCGAGGCCCGCCCGAGCGGCCCTCGTACGCCGGGCCCGCTCACTCCTCGGGGTTCTCGGGGGTCTCGGGGTTCTGGGGGTCCTCGGCCGCGGCGATGGCCTCGCGGCGGACCCGGCGGACCTCGAGGGTGAGGGAGAGCCCCGATCCGATCAGGGTGAGGACGTCGGCGGCGACGGAGAGGACGGGGAGGAGGTCGGTCATGGCCGGGCCCTTCGGGGTGGGGCCGCGGGGTGCGGCCGGTGGACGCACCATCGGGGGGAGTTGGGTTGTCCGGACCCTCCGGGCGGAACATCGCAGATAAGTTGCGGACGGAGGGCCGCTCGTCCTGGACGGACCGGACAAGGGCGCGGCACGCGCGACAGGGGGTACCTCGTTGGCGGGAACGGACAGGCCCAAGGGCCGGCCGTGGAAGGAGATCCGGCCCGTGAACCCGGGCGCGGGCAGGCTGGCCGCGTTCCTGCGCGCGCAGGTGGAGGGCTCCGGCAAGACCCTGGCCGACCTGGCGAAGGAGATCGACTACTCCAAGTCGCAGGTCAGCTCGCTGCTCAGTGGGCGGATCCCGCCGCAGCGGTTCGTCACCTCACTGATCGGGGCCACGGTCCCCGCGCCGTTGCGCGAACGCCGGCGCGGCGAGGCGGAGGCCCTGCTGTACGAGGCGTTGCACCCGCCCCGGGCCGCGAAACCGGCGGCGCGGGCGGCCGGCGCGGCGGTGGTGGACCTGACGGCCGTGCAGGCGCAGCAGATCGAGACGTACGACCGGCTGACCCGCGCCCTGGAGCAGCAGGCGGAGCTGCGCCAGACCGCCGACAACGCCGCGCGGCTGATCTGGATCCTGCTCGGGATGATCCACAAGCTGAACGAACGGGTCGGCACCCTGAGCCGCGAGCGCGACCGGGCCGCGGGCCAGGAGGCCCTGGAGGCGGCCCGGGCGAAGCTGGCGCGCGCGGAATCCCAGCAGGCCAAGGCCGAGGGCGAACTGGGCCGGGCCGAGGAGAAGAAGCGGCAGGCCGAGGCCCTGGCCGGGCGCCTTCAGGAACAGATCGCCGCGCTGGCGGAGGAGCTGGAGCGGCTGCGCGGCCAGGGCGGCGGCCAGGCCCCCTCGGACGGTCTCCCCGGCCTCACCCCGTCCACTCCGCCGGCCGCCTCCCCGGACCCCGTGGGCGACGACGTCGACGCGACCCTGGCCCGCGTGACGGCGGTCAACGACACCGACAGCGACACGGTCCACCGCATCACCGGGGAACTCGGGGAACTCGGCGAGCCCTCACCGGCCACTGTCCCGGACAAGCCCTCCACCAGCCCGGACGTGCGGAACAACACGGCCCGCGAACTCCGCGCCGAGGCCGAGGCCGCGGAGAACGGCGGCGACTTCGGGGAGGCGGCCCGCCTCTACGGCCGGCTGACCACGGCCTCGGCCGGCTACCTGGGCCCGGACCACCCGGAAACCCTCCGCAGCCGGCACGAGCACGCCCGGTCCGTGGGCGAGGCGGGCGCACCCGCGACCGCACGCGACCTCACGGCCGCCCTCGTCTCCGACGAGACCCGCGTCCTCGGCGCCGACCACGTCGACACCCTGCACAGCCGCTACCAGCTCGCCTACTACACCGGCGAAGCCGGCGACTTCGTCACCGCGCGGGACCTCGCGGCCGCGCTCCTCCGGGACGAGGAGCGCGTGCTGGGACCCGACCACCGCTCCACGCTGAGCAGCCGCTACGCGCACGCCTACTACACCGGCATGGGCGGCGCGCCCGCCGAGGCGGAAGACCTGTACGGGGAACTCGTCCAGGACCAGACCCGTATCCTCGGCGCCGACCACCCCGACACCCTCAACAGCCGTTTCGAGCACGCGCACTTCACCGGATCGGCAGGCGCACCCGTCACCGCGCGCCGCATGATGGCCGCACTGGTCCTCGACCGCGAACGCGTCCTGGGAGCCGACCATCCCCACACCCTCGTCAGCCGCTTCCAGCACGCCTTCTACACGGCAGCGGCCGGCGACGCCGCCACCGCACGCGACCTCTTCGCGGCCGTCGTCTCCGACGAGACCCGGGTCCTCGGCGCCGACCACCCCGACACCCTCAACAGCCGTCGCCAGCACGCCCGCAACACGGCGAAAGCGGGGGATCACGCCACGGCGCGCGACCTCTACGAGGGGCTCGCTCGCGACCAGGCCCGCGTCCTCGGACCCGACCACCGCCGCACCCTGGCCGGCCGCTACCAGCACGTCCGGCACACCGCCAAGGCGGGCGACCCCGTCGCCGCCCTCGATCTGATGACCGCACTCGCGGCCGATCTCGAACGCGCGCTCGGCGTCGGCCACCCCGACTCCGTCACCGGCCGCGAGCGGCTCGCCGAGCTGGCGCGACGGGTCGCGGAAGCCGGCGGCGCCCCGGCCTGACGAGCGGGCCCGCGTCCCGTCACCGGGGACACGGGCCCTGCGGGGCCGGGGGTCAGATCACGCCCTGGACCAGCATCGCGTCCGCCACGCGTTCGAAGCCGGCGATGTTGGCGCCCGTGACGTAGTCGCCCGGGGCGTCGTAGCGGGCGGCCGTCTCGTACGCCACCTCGTGGATCGCGCTCATGATGCCGGCCAGCTCCGACTCGACCCGGTCGCGGGTCCAGGCCGTGCGGCCCGCGTTCTGGGCCATCTCCAGGGCGCTGACCGCGACGCCGCCCGCGTTGGCGGCCTTGCCCGGGCCGAAGGCGACGCCCGCCGCCCGGAAGAGGTGGACCGCCTCGGGAGTGGTGGGCATGTTGGCGCCCTCCGAGACCGCCTTGACGCCGTTCCCGATGAGGGTGCGCGCGTCGTCGGCGCCGAGTTCGTTCTGGGTCGCGGAGGGGAACGCCACGTCGGCCGGGACCTCCCAGACCCGCCCGCCCGGCACGAAGCGGGCCGAGGGGCCGCGCCGGGCCGCGTACTCGCTGACACGGCCCCGCTCGACCTCCTTGATCTGCCGCAGCAGCGCCAGGTCGATGCCCTTGTCGTCGACCACGTAGCCCTGCGAGTCGGAGCACGTCAGCGGGTTGGCGCCGAGCTGCTGGAGCTTCTCGACCGTGTACAGGGCCACGTTCCCGGAGCCGGAGACCACGGCCGTCAGGCCGTCCAGGGACTCGCCCCGCACCTTCAGCATCTCGGCGGCGAACAGGACGCTGCCGTAACCGGTGGCCTCGGGCCGGATCGCGGAGCCGCCCCAGCCCTGCCCCTTGCCGGTCAGGACGCCGGCCTCCCAGCGGTTGGTGATGCGCCGGTACTGGCCGAACAGGTAGCCGATCTCGCGGCCGCCGACGCCGATGTCCCCGGCCGGGACGTCGGTGTGCTCGCCGATGTGGCGGTGGAGCTCGGTCATGAAGGACTGGCAGAAGCGCATGACCTCGGCGTCGGAGCGGCCGTGCGGGTCGAAGTCGCTGCCGCCCTTGCCGGCGCCGATGCCCAGCCCGGTCAGCGCGTTCTTGAAGATCTGCTCGAAGCCGAGGAACTTCACCACGCCGATGTCCACGGACGGGTGGAAGCGCAGCCCGCCCTTGTACGGGCCGAGCGCGCTGTTGAACTCCACCCGGTAGCCGCGGTTGACGTGCACGCGCCCGTGGTCGTCCGTCCACGGCACCCTGAAGATGATCTGCCGCTCCGGTTCCACGAGCCGCTCCACGAGCCCGGCCTCGGCGTACTCGGGGCGCGCCGCGAAGACGGGGGCCAGGGTGTCCAGGACCTCCCGTACGGCCTGGTGGAACTCGGGCTGGGCGGGGTTGCGGCGCTCGATGTCGGACCGCAGTGCGTCCAGCCTGTGCTTCGGGTCGGTCACGGTCTGATTCCTCTCCGGCGTCCTGGCGGGCGTGCGGGCCCAGCGGGAGGGTACCGCGCGCGGGGGGTGCCCCCGGAACCGGTCATCCGGCCTGACCGGCAGGGCTGTTGGGCCCGTGCGATGCCACGGGTGGTGGCGCGCGCACGACCGTGGGATCGGACGGGAACGGCGCGGATCAGCAGCGCAACGGCCGGGAATGGGCGAGAATCCGGCCACCGCGGCGCACGGCGCGCACCTGCGGCACCTACGCGTACGGGGGACACATGGAAACGGCACGGCTGGTGTCACTGATCGCCGCGACCATCACGACGGGCCTGGTCGGCGGCCTCTTCTACGGGTTCTCGGTGGCGGTGATGCCCGGCCTGCGCGCCGCGTCCGACCGGACGGCGGTCGAGACGATGCAGCGCATCAACGTGGCCATCCTCAACGGCTGGTTCCTGCTGGGCTACGTCGGCTCGCTGCTGTTCACCGGGCTCGCCCTGGGCCTGCACCTGCCGGGTGACGGACGCCGCGCCCTGCTGCCGCTGGCCGGCGCGTTCGTCGCGTACCTGCTCGCGATGGCCGTCACCGCCCGGGTGAACATCCCGCTCAACAACGCCCTGGAGCAGGCCGGACCGGTGGACCGGATCACCGATCCGGCCGCCGTGCGCCGCGCGTTCGAGGGGCCGTGGGTCCGCGCGAACGTGTGGCGCACGGTCCTGTGCACGGTGGCGTTCGGGCTGCTGACGTGGGCGCTGACCCTGCACGGCGGGCACGCCTAGGAAGGTCCTGCCGCTTCCGGGAGATCATCCGCTTGCCCTCAACCGCGCTTGAGGTCGTACGTTTTCCGCATGACCTGCACGGTGTGCAGGATCCGCGCCGGAATGCTCAGGAGGCCCCCATGACGACCCAGCCGATGACCGACGCCGAACTCGCCGGCCAGCCCGCCGCGTACTGGACCGGTCTCGCCTACGAGGCGCTCATCGCGTTCACCCGGGCCCGGCAGGTCGAGAAGGGCTACACCCAGCCCCAGTTCTGGCTCCTGCGCAACCTGTCGGCGAACGACATCTCCCCCGACGGGGAGGGGATGACCCTGCCGGAACTGCGGGCGGCCATGGCCTCCTACATCCGGCCCGAGGACGATCTGGCCGCGGAGGCCGAAGTGCTCCTCGAGCGCGGCTGGCTGACCCGGGACGCCGGACAGCGGCTGTGGCTCACCGAGGAGGGGGAACGGGCCCGGGTCGAGCTCGCGCGCAACGCCCCCGCGATCCGCGCCGCCCTCCATGAGGGCATCGACGACGCGGACTACGTCACCACCATGAAGGTGCTCCGGCGGCTGATCCACAACGCGGGCGG
Organism: Streptomyces sp. NPDC029122; assembly: GCF_055569445.1. NCBI lineage: Bacteria > Bacillati > Actinomycetota > Actinomycetes > Kitasatosporales > Streptomycetaceae > Streptomyces > Streptomyces sp. NPDC029122. Next base: position 50,223 of record NZ_JBVHWK010000042.1, read on the forward strand.
GCCGGTCGCCTGACGGACCGCCGGACCCCGTGACCCCGGGGGGGGGGGGGGGGGGGGGGGGGGGGGGGGGGGGGGGGGGGGGGGGGGGGGGGGGGGGGGGGGGGGGGGGGGGGGGGGGGGGGGGG
>NZ_JBVHWK010000043.1:0-1524 GCF_055569445.1 Streptomyces sp. NPDC029122
CTGCACACGGGTTACTGGACGTTCGCGGAGAACGAGGAGGGCGTGGCGGCTTCCTCGCAGCACACGGTCACCATCAACGCCGCGAACATCACCGCGATCCTGGGTGAGGGGGCCACGGTCGAGGACGCCAAGGAATACGTCCACACCGCGCTGAGCACCAACAGCCGCGCCACCCTCGGCCACGCCAAGAACTACGCCGAGCAGCGGGCCGGGCGATGAGCGGACGTCCGACGAGGGTCTGGTTCGTCACCGGGGCCTCGCGGGGTCTGGGCCAGGCCATCGCCGACGTCGTCCTGGAGGCCGGCGACACCGTCGTCGCCACGGCGCGCCGCGCTTCGGCGCTGGACGGGCTCGTGGAGCGCCACGGTGACCGGGTCGTTCCCGTGGCGCTCGACGTCACCGACCGCGCGGCGGTGTTCGCCGCCGTCGCCGAGGCCGCCGAGCGGACGGGCCGGATCGACGTGGTGCTCAACAACGCCGGATACGGCCTGGCCGGCGCGGTCGAGGAGGTCGACGAGGCCCAGGTCCGCGACCAGTTCGACGTGAACTTCTTCGGCGCGCTCTGGGTGACCCAGGCGGTGCTGCCGGTGATGCGCCGGCAGGGCAGCGGTCACCTGCTCCAGATGTCCAGCATCGCGGGCGTCACCACCTACCCCAACCTCAGCATGTACTGCGCGAGCAAGTGGGCGCTGGAGGCGGCCAGCGAGACGCTGGCGCAGGAGGTCGCGGGCTTCGGCGTCAAGGTCACCCTGGTCGAGGCGGGCGAGTTCCGCACGGACTGGAGCGCGGGCAGCATGGTGCGCGCCACGCCCAAGAGCGCGTACGACGCGGTACTGGCCAAGCGCCGGCACGGCCTCTCGGGTGCCTACGCGCACCTGCAGCCGGGCGATCCGCGCAAGGCCGGGGAGGCGCTGCTCAAGCTGGTCGACGCGGCCGATCCGCCGCTGCGCATCCTGCTGGGCAACGGCGCCGCCGACCTGGCGCCGAGCGTGCTGCGGGACCGGCTGGCCGTCTGGGAGGAGTGGGAGGCGCTGGCCCGTACCACCGACTTCCCCCAGGAGCCGGCGTCGTGAGTCTGCTCGCGCAGGATCTGGTGACCCACGCCGGTCACCGGAGGGCGGCCGCCGTCGCGAGCGACGCCCCGAGCGACGCCGCGAGCGGGGCGGTACCGGAACCGACACCGGCTCCGGTACCGGCTCCGGGCATGGTGCGCCTGTTCGCCCCGCTGCGGCAGGCGCCACTGGGTCTGCTCGCCCTCGTCCAGTCCGCCGCGGTGGCATGGACCGTCTACAGCCGGACCGAGGCCCCTCCGCCGCAGCCCGGCGACCATGCCTGGTGGCACAGCTCGGGGCCGGTCGAGGCGGAGGCCTTCCGGCCCGGGCTGTTCCTGGCCCTGGCCACCGTCGCGTTCTACCTGACGCTGCCCCTGCTGGCCGTGGGGGGGGGGGGGGGGGGGGGGGGAGAGGGAGGGGGGGGGGGGGGGGGGGGGGGGGGGGGGGGGGGGGGGGGGGGGGGAGAGGGGGT
>NZ_JBVHWK010000043.1:1533-45331 GCF_055569445.1 Streptomyces sp. NPDC029122
TCCACCACCCCCTCCCCCCCCCCCCCCCCCCCCCTTCCCCCTCCCCCCCCCCCCCCCCCCCCCCCCCCCCCCCGGCGGCCGGCTCGTGCGGGCCGGGGGCAGGACGCTCACGGCCCAGCTGGCCTTCACGGCCGCCGCCACAGCCGTGGGCGCCGCCGTGACCGTACCCCTCGTGGTCCTGGCGCGGGCCTTCTCCCCCGTGGACGTCGGTCCCTTGGGCTCCGCCATCGCCGCCGATGCCGTCACCGCTCTGCGGCTCTGTGCCCTCGCCGGCCTGCTGCTCGTCTTCGCCGTCGGCGTGCCGTGGGCGGCGAGGGCCGGCGCAGCTCCGTACCTTCGAAGAGAATCCGGATCCGTTTCATGCTGAATCGTCGTAATGCGCTCAAGGTGGCGGCCGCGGGTGGCGCCGCCGCCCTGTTCCCGTGGGACCGGTTGACCGGCACGGGCTCCGAGGCCGTGGCCAGTTCCCTCGTCACGGCGGAGGCGGCGCCCATCGTGCCGTTCGCGCACGCCATGCCGCTGCCGAAGACCCTCGCGCCGACCGGCTTCACCGCCACCTCCGATCTGTACGAGATACGGATGAGGGAGGCACAGGTCGAGATCGTCAAGGGCCTGATGTCGAAGGTCCGCACCTACAACGGAACCTTCCCCGGACCGACCATCAGGGCCTCCCAGGGCCGTGAGGTCGTGGTCCGCCAGATCAACGAGCTCCAGGTCGACACCGCCGTGCACCTGCACGGCGCGCACGTCCTCTCCCAGGACGACGGCCTGCCGATGGACACCATCGTGCCGGGCGGCGAGCGCACGTACCACTACCCCAACCAGCAGGCCGCGGCCTCGCTGTGGTACCACGACCACGCGCACCACCTCGAGGCCGAGAACGTCTACATGGGCCTGCACGGGCTGTACCTGCTCAGTGACCACAACGAGCGGACCCTGCCCCTTCCGAACGGCAGCTACGACGTCCCGCTGATCATCCGTGACGCGCGCGTCGAGGCGGACGGGACGCTGCTCTACACGCGCCCGTCCGACTGCCCGCACATGCTGGTCAACGGCAAGGAGCGGCCGTACTTCCAGGTCGCGGCCCGCAAGTACCGCTTCCGTGTCTACAACGCCTGCGCCAACCGGTACTTCCGGCTGCGCTTCGCCGACGGCATCGAATTCACCCAGATCGGGACCGACGGCGGCTTCCTTGAGACCCCGGTGCGGAAGACGGAGCTGCTGATGCTCGGCGGTGAACGCGCCGACATCGTCGTGGACTTCTCCCGGTACGCGGTCGGTGACTCGGTCGTCCTGGAGAACCCGGGCGCGCAGCCCACCGAGCGGCCCGAGGTGATGCGCTTCGACATCGTGCGGCGGGCCTCCGACTACAGCTTCGTGCCGGGCCGCCTGACGACGCACCCGCCGCTGCCGGCGGCGACGGTCGAGCGGGACTTCGAGATCCGTACCTTCCCGGCGATGACCATCAACGGCCTGTCCTACGACCCGAACCGGGTCGACATCACGGCCAAGCTGGGCACCACCGAGGTCTGGACGGTCCGCAACGCCGAGGCCCCGGCCGCGCCCGGCAAGCCGGACTTCCACCTCTGGCACAGCTTCCACACCCACTTGACGTACTTCCGGGTGCTGGAGCGCAACGGCCAGCCGGCCGGAGTCCGCGACGCGGGGCTGAAGGACACCGTCACCCTCGGCCCCGGCGACACCGTGAAGATCGCCATGACCTGGGGTCCGTACACGGGCCAGTACCTCTACCACTGCCACCAGCTGGGGCACTCCTCCGGCGGGCAGATGGGACGGATCGACGTCGTCGCGTGACCACCGCACACGACCGCGGCCGCTGAACGGGGGGCGCCGGGCTGCCGGCGCCCCCCTTCGGCGGCCGCGGCCGCGCCGCTCCCGCGCGACGGGCGGCGCATGCGGAAACGGGGGCGGGGGGAGTTCGGTGAACTCCCCCCCCCCCCGCGGCGTGTACGGGCGGGTCAGCGCCCGGCGGCCTGTTCCGCGCTGCGCGCGTCCACCGCCTTGCGCAGGGAGGCGGCGACGGTGAGTACGTCCGCGTCGCTGAGTCCGGGGTGCAGGGGCAGGCACAGGGTGCGGTCGGAAACCCAGTCGGAGGCGGGCAGCTCGGCCGGGTCGGTGCCGTACGCCGGGACCTTGTGCAGCGGGGCGTAGCGGAAGGTGGTGTAGATCTCGTCGGCCAGCAGGTCGCTGGCGACCTGGTCCCTGATCGCGGGGTCCATCTGCACCCAGTAGAAGTAGTGGGTGGACTCGTGGCCGTCCGGGAGCGCCGGGGGAGTGACCAGGCCGGCGGTCCCGGCCAGCTCCTGGTCGTACAGCGCGACGATCTCCTTGCGCCGGGCCACCATCTCGGGGAGCCTGCGCAGCTGTACGGAGCCGATGGCCGCGGTCAGGTCGTTGCCGATGACGCGACGGCCGGGCTCGGGGATGTCGAGCTCCCACCAGCGGGCGGAGACCTTGGCGTAGCCGAAGCCGCTGGGCTGGGCGAGCCCGTGGTAGGCGAGGCGCCGGACCCGGGCGGCCTGCTCGGGGTCCTTCACGTAGATCATGCCGCCGTCCCCGGTGACGAGGACCTTCATGGCGTCGAAGCTCCACATGGCGAGGTCGCCGAAGGTGCCCACGGCCTTGCCGTCGACGCGGGACGCCACGGAGCAGGCGGAGTCCTCGATCAGCGTGATGCCGAGTTCGCGGCAGCGCTCGGCGATGCGCACGATGTCGCCCGGGTAGCCGCCGTAGTGGAGGACGATGACCGCCTTGGTGCGGTCGGTGAGGGAACGCTCCACGTCCTCGAGCGTGGGGTTCAGGGTGCGCGGGTCCACGTCGCAGAAGACGGGGCGTCCGCCGCTGGTCACGACCGCGTTGGCGGCGGCGAGGAAGCTGAGCGAGGGCAGGACGACCTCGTCGCCCTCCTCGAGGTCCAGCAGCTCGGTGGCCAGGAACAGGCCGGAAGTGCCGGAGTTGATGAAGACGACGTGTTCGGGTGCGACACCCAGGTGCTCGGCGAACGCCGCCTCGAAGGCCTTGGTGCGGGGTCCGTGGCCGAGCCAACGGTCCTCGAACACCTCGGCAACCGCGTCGAGTTCCTCAGCACCCACCTGGGGCTGAAAAAGATTGATCATAGCCGCCTCTCACGTCCGGATGTCGCGATCGAGCTTAGGAACGGGCGCTCGACCGTGGATCGAAGTCCGGTGGTGGTGCCGCGCCGCCCGCTCGTACGTGGGCCCGCGCTCAGGCCAGGCCGGCGCCGGTGCGCAGGGCGTCGACGCGGTCGGTGCGTTCCCAGGTGAAGTCGGGGAGCTCGCGGCCGAAGTGGCCGTAGGCGGCGGTCTGGGCGTAGATCGGGCGCAGCAGGTCGAGGTCGCGGACGATCGCGGCGGGGCGGAGGTCGAAGACCTCGGAGACGGCTTCCTGGATGCGCTTGTCGGGCAGGGTGCCGGTGCCGAAGGTCTCGACGAAGAGGCCGACGGGCTCGGCCTTGCCGATGGCGTACGCGACCTGGACCTCGCAGCGGGCGGCCAGACCGGCGGCGACCACGTTCTTGGCGACCCAGCGCATCGCGTACGCGGCGGAACGGTCGACCTTCGAGGGGTCCTTGCCGGAGAAGGCGCCGCCGCCGTGACGGGCCATGCCGCCGTAGGTGTCGATGATGATCTTGCGGCCGGTCAGGCCGGCGTCACCCATCGGACCGCCGATCTCGAAACGGCCGGTGGGGTTGACCAGCAGCCGGTAGCCCTCGGTGTCCAGCTTGATGCCGTCCTCGACGAGCCGCCCCAGCACGTGTTCCACGACGTGCTCGCGGATGTCGGGGTTCAGCAGCGAGTCGAGGTCGATGTCGGCGGCGTGCTGCGAGGACACGACGACCGTGTCCAGGCGGACGGCCTTGTCGCCGTCGTACTCGATGGTGACCTGCGTCTTTCCGTCCGGGCGCAGGTAGGGCACGATCCCTTCCTTGCGGACCTGAGTCAGCCGGCGCGAGAGGCGGTGCGCGATGTGGATCGGCAGCGGCATCAGCTCGGGCGTCTCGTCCGTGGCGTAGCCGAACATCAAACCCTGGTCGCCCGCGCCCTGCTTGTCGAGCTCGTCCTCGTCGCCCTCGACGCGCTGCTCGTAGGCCGTGTCCACGCCCTGGGCGATGTCCGGGGACTGGGCGCCGATGGACACCGAGACGCCGCAAGAGGCGCCGTCGAAGCCCTTCTTGGACGAGTCGTAGCCGATCTCGAGGATCTTGTCGCGGACGAGCTGGGCGATCGGCGCGTACGCCTTGGTCGTCACCTCGCCCGCGATGTGCACGAGACCGGTGGTGATGAGGGTCTCCACGGCCACACGCGAGGTCGGGTCCTCGGTGAGGAGCGCGTCGAGGATCGTGTCGCTGATCTGGTCAGCGATCTTGTCGGGGTGACCCTCGGTCACGGACTCCGAGGTAAACAGGCGGCGGGACATTGCTCTCCGGGGGTGGCTCGAGGGGCAGCGGGTCGATGTCGCGAAGGTGGGGCCCAGGCTCGCCAAGGCCTCTGGAGGCTCGCTCAACCTGACGGAGCTCGGGCGGGCCCTGACGACGGCATCGGGCCGGCTCCGGACGTCCAGTGGGGGTCGAGGTGGACACGAGCCGGCCGGGTCAGCCTCGTCCCGGTCCCAGGACCGAGCCGGGACGTGTTCAACGGGAGGGGATCCATGTACGAGAACAAGAGCCAGGCGGAGCTCTACGACCGGCTCTACCAGGACCGCAAGGACTACGAAGCGGAGGCCGCCCAGGTGGCCGGGTTCATCCGCGGCCGCAAGCCGGACGCGGCGAGCCTGCTGGACGTGGCCTGCGGCACGGGCATCCACCTCGCCGCCTTCGCCAAGATCTTCGACCGCGCGGCCGGACTCGACCTGTCCCAGTGGATGGCGGACCTCGCCTTCGAGCGGCTCGCGGGCGTTCCCGTCCACCAGGGCGACATGCGCTCCTTCGAGCTCGGTGAGACCTTCGACGCCGTCGTGTGCATGTTCAGCTCGATCGGCTACCTGCGCACCGTCGAGGACCTGGACTCCGCCGTCCAGGCGATGACCCGGCACCTCGCCGAGGACGGCGTCCTGGCCATCGAACCGTGGTACTTCCCGGACAACTTCCTCCCCGGCTACGTCTCCACCCACGCGTTCAAGGACGGCGACCAGGGCATCTCCCGCGTCTCCCACTCCACGCGGGAGGGCAACGTCACCCGGATGGAGATCCACTACGTGGTCGCCGACGCCGGGACGGGAATCCAGCACCGCAGCGAGGTCGACTACCTGACGCTGTTCTCCCGCGAGGAGTACACGAACGCCTTCCGCAAGAGCGGTCTCGACGTGGAGTACGTCGAGACGGGCGGCGGCCGTCCCGGATTCTTCATCGGCACCCGCGAGTAGCCCGGGCCCTGCGACGGCCGGCGGCCGGCACGCGTCCGCGGGAACAGGATCGCTCGAACCGGATTCGAGGCGGAGCAGAGCGCGGCTTCGTACGGTCCTCGTATGCAGACTCCACCCCCGGAACGCCTGGACCGCAGACTGCTCATCCTCGCGGGCACCCTGCTCATAGGCGCCATCGCCTCACTGCTGGACTCCACCATCGTCAGCGTCGCGCTGAACGAGATCTCGGCCGATCTGGAAGCGTCCGAGACGGCGCTGTCCTGGGTCAGCACCTCGTACCTCCTCACCCTGGCCCTGGTGACGCCCCTGGTGGGATGGGCCGTCGACCGTTTCGGCAGCAGACGGATGTGGATGTTCGCCCTGGCCGTGTTCCTCGGTGGATCGGTGCTGTGCGGGGTGGCCTGGTCGGTCGAGAGCCTGATCGCCTTCCGTGTCGTCAAGGGCGTCGGCGGCGGCATGGTGCTCCCGATGGTGCAGACGATCCTCGCCCAGGCGGCGGGCCCCAAGCGCTTCGGCAAGGTGATGAGCCTGGTGGGCATCCCCGGGCAGCTCGCCCCGATCCTGGGGCCGGTGGCCGGCGGCCTCATCATCGACGTCGCCAGCTGGCGCTGGATCTTCTTCGTGAACGTACCGCTGATCCTCGTGGCGCTCGTCCTCGCGCACAGGGTGCTGCCGCCCTCCGCCGGCGGCGGGGACGCCAAGGTCGACCGCGTCGGCGTCATGCTGCTGCCCCCGGGCATGGTCGCGCTGGTGTACGGGTTCTCGCGGGTACGTGACGTGGCGCAGCTGACCGACCCGCTGACGGTGGGAGTCCTCCTCGCCGGCGCGGCCCTGATCGCCGCGTTCTGCGTGCACTCCGTGCGTTCGCGGTCCCCGCTCGTCGACGTGGGGCTCTTCCGCTCCCGGGCCTTCTCCTCGTCCTCACTGCTGGTGTTCCTCAGCGGTGTGGCCGTCTACGGCCCGCTCTTCGTCCTGCCGCTCTTCTACGCCCGCTCCCTGGGCTACGACAGCTCCACCATCGGCTGGCTGCTCGCCCCCCAGGGCCTCGGCATGCTGGTCGGCCTGTCGGTCGCCGGGTGGCTCACGGACCGCTACCAGCCCCGGGTCCTGATCCTGTTCGCCACCGCCCTGTCCGTGGCGGGCACCGTCGGCTTCACCCAGCTCGCCTCGGACCCGGACGACCTGCTCCTCGGCGTCTCCCTGGGCGTACGGGGCCTGGGGCTCGGAGTGGTCGGCGTGGCCATCCTCATCACCGCCTACCTCGACATCCCGAGCGACCGGATTCCCCGCGGCACCGTCATGATCGCGGTGGTGCAGCGCGTCGGGGCGTCGTTCGGGACCGCGATGGTCGCCCTGCTGCTGTCCGTGAACCTCGGCTCCTCGGACTCCGGCGGCCCGCAGGCAGACCCGTCCGCCTACGCGAACACCTTCTGGTGGGTGCTGGGCATGGCGGCGGCGATGGTCGTACCCGCGCTCTTCATGCCGAGGCGGCCCGACGGGGAGGCCTCCGACAAGACGGCGAAGGCGGCACCGGAGTCCAGCCGCAGCTGACCGGGGGTGCCCGGCCCTGATCCGCCGGGCGCCCCCTAGAACAGGGCCGCGACGGTTTCGGCCGTCGCGGCCGGAACCGTCGCGGCGAGTCGGCCGGCCCGGGCGGACTCCGCCACGGACATGACGTACTCGCCGTAGCCGGACTTGCGCAGGAGCCAGCCGAGCCGGTGGCACTGGTCGGCGTCGATGAACCCCATCTGGAGGGCGATCTCCTCGACGCAGGCGACGCGCAGCCCCTGGCGCCGCTCGAGGGTCTGGATGTACTGGGACGCTTCCAGCAACGAGTCGTGGGTGCCGGTGTCCAGCCAGGCGAACCCCCGGCCGAGGTCGACGAGCGAGGCCTTGCCGCGGGCGAGGTACTCGAGGTTGACGTCCGTGATCTCCAGCTCCCCGCGTGCGGAGGGGCGCAGACCACGGGCGATGTCCACCACGTCGCTGTCGTAGAAGTACAGGCCGGTGATGGCCCGGTTCGACTTCGGCCGGGCCGGCTTCTCCTCGATGGAGACGAGCCTGCCGAGCGTGTCCGTCTCACCCACCCCGTACCGCTCCGGGTCGCGCACGGGGTAGCCGAACAGCAGCGCTCCCTCCTTGTGCGGGACGTGGCGGTGCAGCAGCTGGGCGAATCCGGGTCCGTGGAAGACGTTGTCACCCAGGACGAGGGCGACGGAGTCACCGCCGATGTGCTCGGCCCCGATGACGAACGCCTCCGCGAGGCCGCGCGGCTCCGGCTGTTCGGCGTACGACAGGTTCAGACCGAGCGCACTGCCGTCACCGAGGACGCGGCGGAACTGCGGCAGGTCCACCGGTGAGCTGATGATGAGGATGTCCCGGACTCCGGCGAGCATCAGCACGGACAGCGGGTAGTAGATCATCGGCTTGTCGTAGACCGGGAGCAGCTGTTTCGAGATGCCCAGGGTGAGCGGATGCAGCCGGGTGCCGTTCCCGCCGGCCAGGATGATTCCCTTCACGGAAAGTCTCACCTCGTGTTGTCGTCGGCTCGTTCGCAGGGGCCCGGAGGGTTGCTCCGAGACTGTGGCAGGCCGGTCGAGGAAGCCTCGAAGCGCGCACGCGAAGGGGGCGGCCGTGGTGGCCGCCCCCTTCGCGGTGGGGCATCGCGAGCCGGTCAGCCGATGGTCAGGACGACCTTGCCGCGGCCGTGGCCGCTCTCCACGTCCCGGTGGGCCTCGTCGGCCCTGGCGAGGGGATACGCCTCACGGATGTGGATGTTGACCTTGCCCTGGACGTACAGGCCGACGAGTTCGGCGAGCCGCTCGGCCGAGCGCGCGCCCGCCACCGACGGCAGCCCCAGTTCCTGCGCCGCTTCGTCGGCGATCATCGTGACGACCCGGTTCCGGTCCTTGGCCACCTCGACGGAGGCCCGCAGGGCGTCGGGGCCCGCCGCGTCCACGGCCGCGTCGACGCCGTCGGGCGCGATCGCCCTCACCCGCTCGGCGAGACCCTCGCCGTACGTCACGGGGATGGCACCCAGTGCGCGCAGGTGGTCGTGGTTGCGCTCGCTGGCCGTGCCGATGACCCGGCCCGCACCCCAGGCGAGGGCGAGCTGCACGGCGAAGGTGCCGAACCCGCCCGCTGCCGCGTTGACGAGCACGGTGTCGCCCGCGTTGACGCCCACCGTGGACAGGGCCATGTGCGCCCCCTGGCCGTTGCCGGAGAAGCCGGCCGCGACCTCCCAGGGCATGGCCGGGGGCTTGCGGACGATCTGGTCCGCCGCCACGGTGATGTACTCGGCGTAGGCGCCCAGGACGCTGTAGCCGAGCACCTCGTCGCCCTCCGCGAAGGCCGTCACCCCCTCGCCGGTCTGGTCGACCGTGCCGGCGAACTCGTTGCCGAGGACCATCGGGAACTCCCGCTTGATGAACGGCGGGGTCCAGCCGCCGCGCACCCGCACGTCGAAGGGCAGCACTCCGGCGGCCCTGACGCGTACGCGCACTTCGCCGGGTCCGGCCTGCACGTCCTTGACGGTGGTCTCCCGCAGCACCTCGGGGGCGCCGAACTCGGACAGAGCGGCTGCTCGCATCACGGGGGTCCTTTCAGTAGTTCGTCATGTGGATCAGTTCGCATCCTGCTCGAGACGGTTCTTCACCGCGTCGAGAATCAGCCGGACCTTCGAGCTCAGTTCGTTCTGTACGAACTCCCGGGCGGCCGTCAGCCCGGTGCCCTCGCCGAGCACGGCCGCGACGCCGGACTCCTTGATGACGACCGTCTGCAGGGAGCGGACGACGGTGCTGCCGTCCTGCTCCGTGAGGAGCCACTGGACGTGGTGCGAGGCGCCCAGCGGCGGCAGCAGCAGCTGCTTGTAGGCGATCTTCGAGCCGGGCAGCCCGACCCGGGCCGCCCGGGTGGTGAAGATCCCGCCGTGACGCTCGACGGTGTCCAGCTCCAGGACCTGGGTGTGCCCCTCGCCGCCCTCCCGGACGTCGGCCCGTGCCACGTGCGCCATGTAGGAGGGCCACTCGCCGGCCTCGTAGAGGGCGGAGAACACCGCCTCGACGGGCGCCGTGACGGTGACGCCGTCCTCCACGGTGACCAGGGCCTCGGGCCGCAGCGCGGCCAGCTCCGCGGCGTCGCGCACCGCCGCGACCTCGGTGCGGGCGATCGTCTCGACGGTGCTGCGGACCGTCTCGGCCGCCGCCGGGTCCTTGAGACGGTACTCGTGTTCCAGGCGCACCACGGAGCCGCCGTCCGGGGCGGGTTCGACCACCCAGGAGCGGAGCATCGACTCCACCTGCGGCGGAAGGGATTCCGGCCGGAACTCGACGCGCAGGGCGTCCTGGTCGACGCGGCGCAGCGCCACCCAGTGCTCGACGGTGCCGTCGTAGTGCCCCCACATGCCGATCCGGTCGAACTCGCCGTCCCGGCCGAGGTTCTCCAGGTGGACGAAGGGGGCGAAGACGCGCGGCCAGTTCCCCTCGTCCGCGAGCAGCCGGTGCACGTCCTGAGCGGACGCCCGCACCGGCAGCTCGTGCGCGGAGCGGTGCGTGTGTGTCTCTCCCATGTGCTCCTCTTCCGTGGTGGCCGGTCAGCTGCGCCAGCGCGCCGCGCGCAGCACGCCCGCGCCGGTGGTCAGCGAACCGACCGCCGTTCCGGAGTCGTTGACGGCGTAGGCCTCGGTCGCGCCGGACGGCCAGGCGACGCCGAGGTCGGTGACCGTGCCGTCCGGGCTCCAGGTCACGGCGTGGTAGACGCCGCCGGGCGAGTACGAGAACCCGGCCGCGACCCCGAGGTTGTTGATGCCGTAGGCGGCGGAGCCGGTGTGGCCGGGCAGCGGCGACAGCGGTACGACCTGCCCCTGCTGGTTCCAGCGCACGGCGCGGTACGGGCCGTCGTAGAACTTGCCGGCCTTGAACGAGTTGCCGACCGCGACGCCGAGGTCGTTGATCCAGCTGGCCTGGCTCGAGTCGTCGCCGGGCAGGATGCCGCCGAGCGGGACGGGGGTGCCGTCGGCGTTCCAGCGGACCGCGTTCTGGAAGCCGTTCTGGAGGGAGTAGCCGACCGTGACACCGGAGTTGTTGATGGAACCCGCGGAGCTGGCGGTGCCGCCGGGCAGCGGGGGCAGGTGGACGGCCTTGCCGTCCGAGTCCCAGCGCATCGCCTTGTAGACGTTGTCCGGAGTGGCCGAGAAGCCGGCCACCGTCCCGAAGGAGTTGATCGAGTAGGCGCGGCTCTTGACCGAGCCGGGCAGCCCCTGCAGCTGGACGGGCGCGCTGTTGGGGCGCCACACGACGGCGTGCTCGGCCTTGTCGGCACCGACCGAGCGGCCCGCGATCGTACCGGAGGCGTTGACGACGAACGCCGTGCCGCTGACGTCACCGGGCAGCGTGCCCAGGTCGGTTATGTTGCCGTTCGCCGACCAGCGGACCGGGCGGCTGACGCCCTGGGCGTTGGCGGAGTAGCCGACCGTGACGCCCCAGGGGCTGATCCCGTACGCCAGGCTGGAGGTGTGCCCGGGCAGTGTGCCGAGATCCGTGACGTTCACCGCCGAGTGCGCCGGCAGTGCGGCGGCCGCCACCAGGGCCGCTGTGCCGAGCGCGAGGACGGCTCCTCGCGAAGCGCGGGACAGCAGGGTGAGTCTCATGTTCCGTGGTTCCTTTCGTCGTGCGGGATGTCGTGGCGCGTTGATGGCGCGGCTTCGCTCCGTCAGCGGCCGCCGGCCAGTTCGACGAGGCGCGGGACCATCGCGTCCGGGCCCGGCTGGGAGGTCAGGTGCTCGGCGACGGCGGCCGCGGTCTTGCGCAGCTGGGCGTCGCCCACGAGGCTGCGCAGCACCTCGACGTCGATCTCGTCCGGCTGGAGGTTGAAGCCGATCCCGGCCGTCTCGACGATGCCGGCGTTGATCCAGTTGTCGGACCCGTACGGCATCGCGAGCTGCGGCACGCCGGCGTGCGCGGAGGCCAGGGTGGTGCCCGCGCCGCCGTGGTGGACGATGCCGTCGAGGGTGGGCAGGAGCGCGCTGAGCGGGGTCCAGCCGACCGGCCGGACGTTGTCGGGCAGCGGGCCGAGCGGCTCCAGGTCCACCTGGTCGCCGAGCGCCAGTACCAGTTCGGCGTCCAGGCCCTCCGAGGCGTCCAGGACGCTGCGCAGGCTGCCCACGCCCGCCACGCCGGGCACGATGGTGCCCAGGGTCACGACGATGCGCGGACGCTCCTTGGGGGCGGCCAGCCACTCCGGCAGCACACCGCCGCCGTGGTGCGGGACGAAGCGCATGCTCCAGCCCTCGCCCTGGCCGCGCATGAACTCCTGCGGGGCGAAGTAGACGGGCTGCACCGTGGGCAGCTCCACCGGGACGCCGAGGCGCTCGAACGTGGGCGCGAGGTGCGGCAGCAGGCGCTCCGGGAGGTTCCCCTCACGAAGGAAGCTGTAGCCGTTCTCCACCGCCGGGATGCCGAGGGCGCGGGCGGTGAGCAGCGCGGTGCCCTGGAGGCGGGAGTAGACGACCAGGTCGGGCCGCCAGTCGCGCGCGAACTGGAGGGTCCGGTCCGCCATCAGGTCGTTGATCTGGCTGAACTTCTGCAGGATGAAGTCCGGCGTCTCCTCGGACCGGGTGACCTCCTCGCCCCGGGCGCGCATCGCGGTCATGCGCTCCTGCGGGGTTCCCTTCTTGGGGAAGACCATGGAGAAGTCGGCCTCGGGAGCCACGTCGTAGGCCATGAGGCCGGCGCCCACCGCCGCCTGGACGGAGACTCCGGAGGTTGCCACGGCCACCTCGTGACCGGCGGTGCGGAGGGCCCACGCGAGGCCAAGAGCGGGATAGATGTGGTCGAGTCCGGGAGAAACGTTGAACAGGACACGCACGAGTGCCACCTCGATTCGGCTGGAAGATGCTGCGCGGTCACGATGGCGGGCCCGGCTCAACTCGGACTCGAGAGGCGCGTTGGAGCCTCGGCGCGATGAGCGCGTGTGCGAGAGACGGGGAGTGCGGATGAGCGGGACCACGAGCGGCGCGGAGCCCTACGTGCCGGCGGAGCCCTACGTGTCGGCGGAGCTGTACGCCGAGGTGCAGCAGTTCTACGCGTGGCAGATGAATCTGGTGGAGGGCCCCGGCGCGGACGCGGACGCCTGGGCGCAGACCTTCACCGAGGACGCCGTCTTCGAGTCGGCGGGCGAGCCGGAGCCGCAGCGGGGCAGGGACGCCCTGCGCGCCACCGTGCGCGCGGGGGTCGAGCACATCGCCGCGCAGGGGCTCGATTTCCGGCACTGGTTCGGGATGGTGGGTGTCGAGCGGCAGCCCGACGACACGCTGCGCACCCGCTACTACGCGCTGGCGATGGCCACCGCGCCGGGCGGCCCGCTGGCGATCCGCGGTTCACTGCTCTGCCATGACGAGCTGGTCCGTGCGGACGACGGCCGTCTGCTCGTGCGGCGGCGCAGCCTGGAGGCGGACGGCCGCGCTCGCTGACATCCCCCTGTCCGCACGCGGGGGCGTTGGCGGTGTGGATGCCGCCAGCGCCCCGGCGTGTGCGCGGCCCGTGCGTGCGGGCCCGTCGGATCAGATGCGCTGCATCAGGAGTTCCGTGACGGCCTTCAGGTCGTCCGGGGTGAGGTGCGCGGTGAGGGCGTCCGCGATGGTCTCCGGGGAGTGGGTGGAGATCGTGAGGCGGGGGGCGGGTGTGGGAGGGGTGCCCGGCGCCGGGGTGCCGGCGGCGTTAACGGCGTTAACGGCGTTAACGGTCCGGGGTGCCGGGCGGGTGCGCTGGCGCGGGGGGTTGACGGCCTCGATGCTCTCGGTGGCGGCCGCCGCCTGTTCCTCCTGGGGGAGGCGGCCGATGCGGCGGGCCGGCTCGACCTTCAGCTCGCCGGTCTCGACCTTCCCCTGGAGCTCGGGCGTCAGGTTCAGCAGGGTCAGGCGCTGGGAGACCCAGGCCGCCGTCTTGCCGATCCGCTTGGCCACCTGTGCCTGGGAGCCGTGCACCTCGACCAGTTCCTGGAGGGCGCGGGCCTGGTCCATGGGGGCCACGTCGACCCGGTGGACGTTGGCGATGAGCGCCGATTCGAGGATGTCCGCCGCCGAGGCGGACAGGGCGTCGTTGACGTGGATGTGCATCGTCTTGAGGCCGGCCAGCTGGGCGGCCGCGAGGCGGCGGTTGCCGTCGATGACCACGTACGGGGCGCGGCCCAGGCCGTCCGTCTGGCCGGGGTGGGCCTCCATGAAGGCCAGCCGGGTCGCGACCGCGAGGGGCTGCAGCTGGCCCCGTACGGCGAGGGACTGGGCCAGCTCGTCGAGGTCGGTGAGGTCCTCGCGGAGGTTGAACGGGTTGTGGGCGAGGGCGTCGATGGGAACCTCGGACGGCGGGACCACCCCGGAGGTGGGGGCGCCCGTGACCTCGGCGATGGCGGCGCGGCGCGAGCTGACCCCGACGGGCTGGGCCCGTGCGAAGGACGCCGAGACGCCGAGCTTGTCGGCCTTGCTGCTCATGAGATCTCCCGGGCGAGGGCGCGTAGGGCGACGGCCTGGTCGCCGTTGGGGGCGTAGACGAAGAGCGGCTGCTTGAGGCGGACGGACTCGCGCTGTTCCTTGAGGTCGGGGACGATCGCCACGACCCGCGGGTCCTTTATGTCCATCCACGCCTGGAGCGAGCTCGTCGCGATGTAGCCGCGGCGGCCGTCGTAGAGGTTCACGACGAGGCCGAGGTAGTCGATGTCGAGGCTCAGGTCGTCGCGCAGATCGTTGATCTGGGAGGTGAGGAGGTCGTACGCGTCGGCCGAGGAGTCCTCCGCCTGTACGACGATCAGCGCGCCGGAGGCTCCGGGCTGTTCGGCGTCGCGGCGCCGGCCGTAGTAGATCGCCGCGTCCATGCTCAGGCCGAGGCTGGGCGGGCAGTCGATGAGGATGACGTCGTAGTCGGACTCGACGGGGGCCAGGGCGCGTTCGAGGGCGGCCTCGCGGGCGCGGACCGTGGAGAGGCGGACGTCGAGGAGGAAGGCGTCCGTGCAGGCGGGCAGGAGGTGGAGGCGGTCGCCGAACCGGTCGTGCGCGATCGGGGCGATGAGGTCCTGGAGGGGACCCTTGGCCTCGCCGGCCATGTGGCAGGTGAGGCTGTCGCCGCCGATGGGCAGCGGCTGCTGGCCGAGCTGCTTGGTGAGGTGGCCCTGGGGGTCGAAGTCCACGAGCAGGACGCGCATGCCCAGCCCCGGGAGGTCTTCGAGGTCGAGGGAGGAGCCGGGGTGGCCGGCGTCCGTCTCCTCGGGGCCGGCGAGGCGGGCCAGTTGGCGGGCGACGCGGACCGGGTGCAGGCTCGCGGGGTCCTCGGCGAGGGCTTCGGCGGTGCCGGCGGTGACGGCGGTCTTGCCGACCCCGCCCTTCTGGTTGCACACGACGATGCGGCGCACGACGGAGGGACGCTTGACGGTGGGGGCCGGGTTCAGTTCCAGCCAGAGGCGCACCGCCTGGGCCAGACCCTGGATGAGGGAGACGCCGCGGTCCTTGCAGTCGGTGCGGAAGGACTCCCACTGTCCGGCGGGCAGCCAGGTCGAGAACGACTCGGCGCCGGAGGTGTCGACGGGGGAGGGGGCGGAGGCGAGGGCGCTCCAGTGGGCGATGCCCTGGTGGACGGCGTCCTGGATGTCGACCCGCAGTTGGGCGGTGCGGATCTTCAACTCCTGGCGGAGCCACGGGGGGAGCTTGGAGACGACCTTCTCTCGGTCGTTCTGGGACGAGGGTGAAGTCATGGGAGGGACTTTACTAACGTTCCGGGGTGCGCGTGGGTGCCACGCTTGGGTTTTGCTAACGAAATGGGTGGCGAAGGGCCCGGGGTACGCGACAGGGCGGCCTCGCACACGCCGTAGCGAGCACCCCCGTGGTTCACCACGGCGTGCGCGAAGCCGCCCTGGAAGCGTCGTCAGCCGACCGGGACGGGCGCCTGCGGACCGGTCAGGCCGAGCGCGGCGCGGCAGGAGGGGGAGCCCGCCGGATCGAAGAGGGGGATGCGGGAGGCGGGCACGATGCCGGGGAGGAGATAGTTCCACAGGTCGATGACCCGGGCGTGCAGGTCCTCGCGGTCGGCGCGGACGTGCGAGGTCACCTGGACACCGGTGAACGAGCCGACGAGGAACGTCGAGAGGTCGTCCACGTCGAGCGAGGGCATGATGTCGCCGCGTTCCTGGGCCGGCGTCAGACAGCTGCGACAGGTCTCGATCCAGGCGTTGTACGGGGACGGGTCCGGGCTGGTGAACGAGCCGAACTCGATGACCAGGCGGATGCCGGCGCGGATGCGGGCGTTGGTGCGCAGCCCGGACGCCATCTGGTGGGTGAGGTCGATGACCGTCTGGAGGCCCGGGTCCTCCAGGGCGGGGACGTCCTTGGACACCTGGAACTGCTCGTCCACCAGGGTGCGGGCGAGGGCTTCCTTGGACGGGAAGTGGAAGTACAGGGCGCCCTTGGTGACTCCGGCGTGCCTGACCACGTCGCTGAGGCTGGTGCCGCCGAAGCCGGCGCGGTCGAAGGCGACGGCCGCGCCGTCGAGGATCGCCTGCCGGGTGATCTCGGCCCGTTCCTGCCTGACCCTCGCCACGTGTGTGTCTCCTGATTGTCGGTTACGTCCGCTGTAGGCAAGGTCAATCTAGTGGGAGCAACCGAAAAGAAACCAGTCGACCAGTACTTTTAAGGCGCTTAGGAGATGGGTTCTGGGGTGGGTTGGGGTGGTTTGCCGGGTGCTCTTCGTGGGAGAGGGGGGTGGGGCCGTCAACGGCGTTGACGCCCCCAACGGCCGGGCCGGGATGCGGCGTTAACGCCGTTAACGGGGGAGGGGGAGGGTGGCGGTCGTGCGGCCCGCCTTCAGCATCAGGGCCAGGCAGCCGGGGCGGCTCAGGAGGGTGTTGCGCAGGCGCAGGCCGAGGGTGGTGGCGGGGGCGAGGAAGGGGCCGGTGCGGTTGCCGCCCCGCTGGCAGGCCCGGGCGTAGGGGCGGACGAGGGACTCGTAGCGGCGGAAGGCGGCTCGGGGGTCCTCGGGGGAGCGGGCCAGTTCGCCCGCGAGGACGTACGCGGCCACGACCGCGGTACCGGTGCCCATGCCGCCGATCGTCGCGCCGCAGGCGGCGTCCCCGAGGAGGACCGTCCGGCCGGTGGACCAGGCGCCGACGTCGGCGCGGCTGATCGAGTCGAAGTAGAGGTCTTCGGCGCCGGCGAGGGACTCGAGGAGCGGCCCCACTCGCCAGGGCAGGCCGGCGAAGGCCCGGGTGATGAGCGCCTTGTGGGCGGCCGGGTCGTGGCGGTCGTACGACAGCTCGGGCGAGGCGAAGAGGAAGAAGGCGCCCGCGCGGCCGGGGGTGGCGGGGGAGGAGCCGACGGAGGCGAGGCGGCCGCGGGCGTTGAAGCCCACGGAGCCGCGGCGGGCGGGGTGGGGGTCGCCCGGCAGGCTCCAGGTGGCGGCGTAGTAGCCGAGGTGGGAGACGTACCGCTCCTCGGGGCCGAAGGCCAGCCGGCGGACGGTGGAATGCAGGCCGTCGGCACCGATGACGATGTCGAAGCTGCGGGGTGGGGCGTGGCGGAAGGTGACGTCCACACCGGACGCGGTTTCGGTGAGGGAGGTGATCGAATCGCCGAAGAGGTACTCGGTGGAAGGGCGGGAGGCCTCGTAGAGGATGCGGGAGAGGTCGCCGCGCAGCACTTCCACGTCACCGCCCGCGAAGGCGGCGGGGAGGTGGAGGAGCTCCCGGTCGTCGGCGTCCACGAAGGTCATCGGGGTGCCGCCGGTCTGGACGCGGCGGAGTGCGTCGAGGATTCCCGTCCGGTGGAGGACGCGGAGGTGCGTTTCGCCGCGGAAGTCCACGGCGTGGCCGCCGCCGCGCAGGGCGGGGGCGACCTCGACGACGGTGGGGCGGAAGCCGTGGCGTGCGAGCCAGTGGGCGACGGCGGGGCCCGCGACGCTCGCGCCGGAGATGAGCACGGTTCTGGTGGTGGGCATACGTGTCCTCGAGTAACTGTGTCTAGTGGAAACTATTTCTGTGTGTACGGTAGACGCGGTTTCGGTGCGAGGGCAAGGGGATCCGATGGCGGACGGGCAGTGGGCGGCGGCGGTGCGGTTGTTGTGGGGGCCGCCGGTGACGCCGGCACGGGGGCCGCGGCGGGGGCTGACCCTGGAGCAGATCGCGAGGGCCGGGGTGCAGATCGCCGACGCCGAGGGTCTCGGCGGTGTGTCGATGCAGCGGGTGGCCGGGGAGCTGGGGGTCACCAAGATGGCCCTCTACCGGTACGTACCGGGGAAGGCGGAGGCCGTCGCGCTGATGGTGGAGGCCGCGCTGCCCGACCCGGCGCGGGGACTGGACGCCGCGCCGGCGGCGTCCGGGGACGGATGGCGGGAGCGGCTCGGGGCGTGGGCGCGGGAACTGCTGGCCGGGTTCCGCGCACATCCGTGGCTGCTGGACGCGACGGTGGGGGCGCGGGCGATGGGGCCGCGGGAGGTGGGGTGGCTGGAGCGGGCGCTGGCCGCGCTGGAGGGGTGCGGACTGAGCGGGGCCGAGGCGATGGACGTGGTGGTGCTGATGGCCGGGCACGTGCGGGGGATCGCCGAGCAGGAGCGGGCGGCGGGTGGCGCCGGCGGCCCGGAGGAGGAGCTCGGGGCCGTGCTCGGGGAGGTCGTACGGATGAGGGGCGAGGAGTATCCGGCGCTCGCGGGCGCGCTGGCCTCCGTCGCCGAGCACGGGGGGCAGGACCAGGCCATGGAGTTCGGACTGGAGCGGATCCTCGACGGGGTGGGGCTGTTGGTGGAGCGGCGGGCGACCTCCTGAAGTCGGGCGCCTTCTGGTTCCGCTGCGCGGGGGTCCGGGCAGGACAGGGCCGTGGCGGGTGGAGTGCTGGTCGCCGTGGCGGTGGTGGTCCTCGCGTGCGGTGCGGGCGGGATGTCGGCGCGCGGGCTCGGGCAGCCGGCGGTGGTCGGGGAGATAGCCGTGGGGATCCTGCTCGGGCCCACCTTCCTGGGGCGGGTGTGGCCGGAGGGTCAGCGGTGGCTGCTGCCGGATGAGGTGCTGCCGTCCTTGGGGGTGTTGGGGAACCTCGGGCTCGTCGTCTTCATGTTCTTGGTGGGGCTGGAGCTCGACGTGGGGATGCTGCGGGGGCTCCGGCGGGCCGTGGTGGTGGTGAGCCAGGCGAGTGTGTGGGTGCCGCTGGGGCTCGGGGGGCTGCTGGCGCTCGGGTTGTACGGGACCTTCGCGCCGGAGGGGGTCGGGCGGGGGGAGTTCGTGCTGTTCGTGGCGGTGGCGCTGAGCGTCACCGCCTTTCCCGTACTGGCGCGGATCCTCACCGAGCAGGGCCTGTACGGGACGCCCGTTGGGGTGCTGGCGATGGCCTGCGCGGCGGTGGCGGACGTGGTCGCCTGGTGCCTGCTGGCGGTGGTCGCGGCCGTCGCCGGGGGCGGTGGTGCGGGGGCCGGGCTTGGGCGGGCGGCCCTGGCCGGGGTCTTCGTGGCGGGGATGTGGTGGGGGGTGCGGCCGCTGCTCGCCCGGGCGGCGGCGCGGTGGGGGGCGGGGCGGCCGGAGGGGGAGCGGCCGGAGGCGGGGCGGGGCGGCGGGGTCGTGGCGCTGTTCGGCGGGATCTGCCTGGCGGCGTACGCGACGGAGGCGCTGGGGGCGCACGCGCTGTTCGGGGCGTTCGTCCTCGGGGCGGTGGTGCCGCGGGGGGAGAAGGCTGTGGAGTCGGCGGCGCGGCGGATGCGGGAGTTCGCGGTGCCGGTGCTGCTGCCGCTGTTCTTCGTGGGGAGCGGGCTGCGGACCGACGTCGGGGCGCTGCACGGGGGCCGGGTCTGGTGGTGGGCGGCGGCGGTGCTGGGGGTGGCCGTCGCGGCGAAGTGGGGCGCGGCGACGGCGGCGGCGCGGGCGGCGGGGGTGCGGGGGCGGGACGCCGTGCTGCTGGGGGCGCTGATGAACTGCCGCGGGGTGACGGAGCTGGTGGTGCTGAACGCGGGGCTCGGACTGGGGGTGATCGGGGTGGAGCTGTTCACCGTCCTGGTGCTGATGGCCCTGGTGACGACGGCCGCGACGGGGCCGGCGGTGCGGGTGCTGGGGGTACCTCGGGCCGCGGGGGCCGGCGACGGGCGTTGACGCGGTCGGCGGTGGACGGCGGCTCTGGCGGGAGTCCGGTCCGGCTCCGGTGAGGGCGTCGACTGTGGCCCAGGATCTCGTACCCCTCGGTGTGGGGCGGCCCGCGGATGCGGCGATTGCGGTGTGGAGCCCCTCATGGTCAAGCAGGAGCGTGCGGCACGCACACGGGAAGCTCTCGTGCTCGCCGCGGCGGAGGTGTTCGCCGAGGAAGGCTTCGCCGCGGCGTCGATCGCCGCGATCAGCGAGCGGGCCGGAGTCACCTCCGGCGCCGTCCAGTTCCACTTCGACGGCAAACCCGCCCTGGCCCGGGCCGTGGAGGCCCGTGCGGCGCGGACGCTGCGGCGGATCGCCGAAGCGGAAGGCGCGGGCGACCGGGACGGCGATCCCCTGCTGGTGCTCGTCGACGCGACGTACGCGCTGCTGAAACTGCTGGCCGCGGACGTGGTCGTACGGGCCGGCTTCGCGCTGGGCGCCGACGCCGCCCACCGCAGCAGGGTGGATCTGCGGGGACAGTGCCGTCTGTGGACGCAGGAGCTGATGGACACCGCGGAACGGGCCGGGCTCCTGGCCGAGGGGGTCTCCCCGCAGGACGCGACGCGGGTGGTCGTGGCCATCACGTCCGGGTTGAGGGACCTGCTGTCCGTGGAACCGGAGTGGACCGCGCGGCAGGCGCTGGCCCGGATCTGGACGGTGGTGCTGCCGGGGATCGCTCCGGACGGAAAGGCCGTCGCGGACCAAGAAACAGACTGAATGGTTTGATTATTGGGCCCCGATGGGTGTTATATGACCTGCGTAGCGAGGTGGCTGAAGGGCTCCAAGCTGTCGTGGGTCTGTGGTGTTCACGCAAAAGCCCAGGTCAGAGGGATATTTCCAAGGAGCGGCGAGATTCGCCCGGCCGAAAGCCGGTCGACCGGTTGCGCATTGACAAACCGTCCGGCCTGTTTTCTACTGACTCTTGCGACTCATCCAAAGGACAGGGGAGTACGACGTGGACATCGATGTACTGGGCGCACTCGCCGTGCGGGAGAACGGGATCTCCATCACGCCCACCGCCCCCAAGCCCCGCCAGGTCCTGGCGCTCCTGGCCCTCCACGCCGACCAGGTCGTACCGGTGTCGGCGCTGATCGAGGAGCTGTGGGGATCGATGCCGCCGCGCAGCGCCCGCACCACCCTCCAGACGTACGTCCTCCAGCTGCGCGCGCTCATCGCGACCGCCCTGGAGGGCAGCGACGACGAGGAGCGGACCGCGAAGGACGTGCTCGTGACGCTGCCCGGCGGCTACCTGCTGAACAGCGGCGGCGGCACCAGCGACGTCCGGGAGTTCGACCGGCTCGCCGGCATGGGCTACCGGGCGATCGACGCGGGCGACTATCCGGTCGCCGCGCAGCGGCTGCGCGAGGCCCTCGCCCTGTGGTCGGGCCCCGCCTTCGCCGACGTACAGGGCGGCGTGCAGCTGGACATGGAGACGCGCCGCCTGGAGGAGACCCGGCTGTGCGCGCTCGACCAGCGCATCGAGGCCGACCTGAAGCTGGGCCGCCACCGCGAGCTCCTGGCGGAGCTGACGGTGCTGGTGAGCCGGTACCGCACCCACGAGAACCTGCACGGGCAGTTCATGCTCGCCCTGCACCGCTCGGGCCGGCGCGGCGAGGCACTGGACGTGTACCAGCGGCTGCGCGCCACGCTCGTACGGGACCTGGGTCTGGAACCGTCCACCGCGCTGCGCAGGCTCCAGCGCTCGATCCTGATGGCCGGCCCGGAGGGTGCGGTCAAGGCGGCGGCGGTGGCCGGGGCGGTCGCCGGTACGGGCCCGCGGGCCGAACGGCTCGTACGGGCCTGACCCGCGTGCGGCCGGCGCCGGACGCGCGCGGCCGACGGCAGGTGCAAGGACGGAGCGGGGGCGAAGGGAGACGGAGCGGTGCAGGAGAGGTCGGAGCGGACCCGCAGGCGGTTGGTCTTCGCCGGGGCCGAGTTGTTCCACCGCAACGGCTACGCCAACGCGACGCTCGGAGAGATCGCGGGTGCGGCCGGGGTGACGAAGGGGGCGCTGTACTTTCACTTCGCCTCGAAGGACGAGCTCGCCGACGCGGTCCAGCGGCGCGGTTGCGGCCTGTTGCACGAAGCGGTCAGGGTGCTGCGGGAGGGCGGGGCCTCGCCCTTGCAGACGCTGATCGACACGACGCACTGGCTGGCCCGGACGCTGCACGAGGATCCGGCGATCCCGGCGAGCTTCCGGATCACCAAGGAGTGCGCCGGGCAGCAGCCGGCCGCGGTCGACTTCCACGGGGCGTGGCTGTCGGCGGTGTGCGAACTGCTGCGGATGGCGCGGGACGTGGGCGAGCTGCCGCTGGACCGGCCGGTCGGGAGCGTTCCCGGCGACGGCGACGGCGACGGTGACGGTGACGGCGACCGCGATGCGGCCGGGGGTCATGCCGGTTCGGCCGCCGACCGGTGGGAGAGCGCCGAGGCGCTGGTGGCCGCCGCCGTCTGCGGTATCGAGGTACTGGCCGGCACGGGGCTGTCGTACGCGGAGCTCCAGCGGAAGGTGGCCGCCCTGTGGGGGCTGCTGCTGCCGAGCCTGGTGGGTGCGGAGCGGGTGCGGGAGTACCGGACGCAGGCCCCCTCCGGCGGAGCCGCGGCCGGTGCCGGTTCCGGTGCCGGTTCCGGTGCCGGCGAGGAGCGGCGGTACGAGTTCCTCGGGAGCGGGGTCTAGGACCGCATGCGGTGGACCACGTCCGGCGGGTCCGCACGACGCACGGTGCGGGTCCTGCCCGGACGCGGCCCTCGCGGGTCGCGGCACGCTCGGGCACCTGCCGCCGACCGGGCGGCGCGACGCGCGAGGAGAGGTACGGACCCGGCCGGTCCGGGCGTACGGGACGAGGGCCACAGCGACCCCCGTCATCGAGGTGAATCGACGAACTGCGGAGGGGGAACCGTGAGGATTCAGATTCTGGGACCGCTGAGGGCCGAGGTCGACGGGGAGTCCATCGTGCCGACCGCGGCCAAGCCGCGGCAGATCCTGGCCCTGCTCGCCCTGCATCCCGGCCGGGTGATGCCCGTGCCCACCCTCATGGAGGAGATCTGGGGCCAGGAGCTGCCCAACAGCGCGCTGACCACCCTGCAGACGTACATCCTCCAGCTCCGCCGCAGGCTGGGCACGGCCATGGGCCCGGGCCGGCCGGGGGCCGCGAAGGAGGTCCTCACGACGCGGCACGGCGGGTACCTGTTGCAGGTGCCGCCGGAGTCCGTCGACGTCCACGCGTACGAGGACCTCGTCGCGCGGGGCCTCGCCGCCTTCGAAGGCGGCGACGACGAGGGCGCGGCCACCCTGCTGCGGGCGGGTCTCGCGCAGTGGGAGGGGCCGGCGCTGGTCGACGTACGGGTGGGCCCCGTCCTCGCGATCGAGGTCATGCGGCTGGAGGAGAGCCGGCTGGTCACCCTGGAGCGGCGGATCGACGTCGACCTCCGGCTGGGGCGGCACACCGAACTCCTCGCCGAGCTCACCGAGCTGACGGCACGGCACGCGCAGCACGAGGGCCTGCACTCCCAGCTGATGGTGGCGCTGTACCGGTCGGGGCGGCAGGGCGCGGCCCTGGACGTGTACCGGCGGCTGCGCGGACGGCTCATCGGCGAGCTGGGCGTCGAGCCGGCGCCGCAGCTCCAGCGGCTGCACCAGGCGATGCTGACGGTGGATCCGGCTCTGGACGTGGTGGCCGGCCCCAAGCGGGGATCGACCTTCGACCTCTACGCGGCCTGACCGCGACCGACACCGGACCGGAGCGGTCGGGCGGGCCATGACACCCGGGTCCACCGCCCCGGACGGGGGTGACATCGTGGGCGCATGGAAGACACGGGTTTCAGGCCGTTCCGGTTCGACGTGCCGCAGGAGGAACTGGACGACCTCGACGGGCGGCTGAGGCGGGCGCGGTGGCCCGACGAGCTCGCCGGGGTCGGGCGGGCGTACGGGATGCCGCTCGGGGAGATGCGGGAGCTCGTGCGGTACTGGCGCGAGGAGTACGACTGGCGGGCCGCCGAGGCGCGGCTGAACGAATGGCCGCAGTACACCACCGTCATCGACGGGGCGCGCGTGCACTTCGCGCACGTCCGCTCGCCCGAGCCGGACGCCCTGCCCCTGCTGATGACGCACGGCTGGCCGGGGTCCTTCGTGGAGTTCCAGAAGGTGGCCGGGCCGCTGACCGACCCGCGCGCGTACGGAGGGGACCCCGCCGACGCCTTCCACCTGGTGCTGCCGAGCATTCCCGGCTTCGGGCCCTCCGGGCCGACCACCGGCACCGGCTGGGAATTCAAGCGGGTCGCGCGGGCCTTCGGAGTGCTGATGGAGCGGCTCGGGTACGACGCGTACGGGGTCCAGGGCGGTGACTGGGGCGCCGCCGTCTCGCGGGAACTCGGGAGGATCCGCCCCGGCGACGTCGTCGGGGTGCACCTGAACCTGCTGCCCGGGGCGGGAGCCACCTGCGAACCCGCGCAGGCGGAGCTCGCGGCGCTGGAGCCCGCCGAGCGGGACCGGACGCTGGCCTCCTGGGAGCGCTACCGGGTGTGGGCGCGGGAGCGGCAGGGGTACGCCGACATCCAGGCGACCCGGCCGCAGACCCTCGCGTACGGGCTGAACGACTCGCCGGTCGGGCTGCTCGCCTGGATCGGGGAGAAGTTCGCCGAGTGGAGCGACCCCCGGACCCCCGTCGACCGGGACCAGATGCTGACCAACGTGATGCTGTACTGGCTCACCGGGACGGCGGGGTCGGCCGCCCGCATCTACTACGAGCGGGCCCACGCGGACTACCACGGGCAGCCGCCGGAGGTGTCGGACACCCCGACCGCGCTCGCCGACTTCCCCCGCGACAACTTCGTCCCGCTGCGCCACGTCGCCGCGCGCACCGACCGGATCGTGCGCTGGACCTCGTACGACAGGGGCGGGCACTTCCCCGCGATGGAGGTGCCGGAGCTGCTGGTGGAGGACGTACGGGCGTTCTTCCGGGACGGGGCCGTCCGGCATGGGGGATCCGGCGGCGGGGACCGCGCGACGGTGTGATCATCGGCGGATGGACCTCGAACGGCGCACCCCGCCCGTTCGGGGAGGAGGCCTGCGAGCGGTCGCGGGCCGTCCTGGCGGCCGCCGAGTCCCTCGGCGTACGAGGGCACTTCGGCGGCCGGGCGTACTCGCTGCACTACATCCTCGCCCACATGATCGAGGAGTACGCCCGGCACAACGGGCACGCCGACCTGCTGCGCGAGGCGATCGACGGGGTCACCGGGGAGTAGCCGCGGGCGTTACGCGGAGAGCGCTCCGGCCCGGTCCACGGCGTCGAGGGCGACCTGCCAGGGGAAGTGCGGCGGGACGTCGGGCCCGGCCGGGCCGGGCAGGAAGCCGCCCTCCCCGAAGAGCAGTTCGGCGCCGGCGCCGCGCAGGACGGCCAGCGACTGCTCGAACTGGGGGTGCGCGGCGAGGGCGGCGTTCGTACATGGCATGGCGACCACCGGGGTGCCCTTGCCGAGGGCCTCGGCGGCCACCCCGACGGTGAAGCGGTCGGTGAGGCCGAGGGCCCAGGCGTTGACCGAGTTGAAGGTGGCGGGGGCGAAGAGGACGGCGTCGGCGGCCGGCCACACGTCGGGCTCCCCGGGGAGCTTGTACTGCCAGCGCACCGGGTTGCCGGTCAGGGCGGCGAGACCGTCGAGGCTTTCCGCCACCCACCGCGCCGCCGTCGGGGTCAGGCCCAGGCACACGTCCCAGCCGCGCGACTGGGCGTCCTCGATCACGTGGGCCACGTCGAAGACGGGCGGGGCGGCGGAGCAGAACAGGTAGAGAGTCCTCGTCATGCGGTTATGTGATCACATTCCTGGCCCTCAACTCTCCTCGAGGGCCGGGCATCTCCCATCGCGGTGACGCTGGACGCGGGCCGGGAGGGGATCCCGGCCCGGTTCAGACGGCTGCCCCGGTGGCGATCCTGGCGGTGAAGGCGTCCAGGTTGGCCCACATCCGCGCGAGGCCTTCCTCCACCGTCAGCGACTCCTCCTGGCGCCCGGCGCGCAGCTTCGGCTGCCGCTTGCCGCGCACGTAGAGGGGGCAGGCGAGGTCGGCGCAGATGTACGTGCCGACCGTGTTCCCCTCGCGGCCGCGGGCGCCCGCCAACGGGGCGGCGAGCAGGGTGACCCCGGACGAGGCGTGTCCCGTCAGGCAGATCTGGCACAGGCTGGACTTCACCGCGCTCGTCCGCGTCGCGGCGGGCACGCGCAGGGTGATGCCGAGCGGTCCCTCGGGGCGGGGGACGACGAGGTGCGCCCGCAGCGGGGCGCCCGGGTCCACCCAGCCCAGGAAGTCCAGGTCCTGCCAGGGCAGTGCGGCGAAGTCCAGGGGCAGACGCAGGCGTGCCGCCTCACCCTTGGTGCAGTTCACGAAGGATGAGCGGATTTGTTTTTCGGTGAGCGGTTCCACGGGAGTCGACCCTACGGGGCGTGCGGGGCGCTCCGCACGTCATTTACGCAGGTGGAAGGTGGGGCGGGGCGACTGGGGGGCGGATTTCGGCGTTGGCCGCCGCTGCACCGATGAGTCGGCGGGAGAAAGCCGGTCTACCCGTTGAGCAAGCGGGAGTTGGGCCGCCGACCGGGATGTGGACACCGTCCACTTTTCTGGATACGCTGCGGAGCGTCCGGATGTGGACGCCGTACACATTTCTAGGAGAACCTCATGCGCAACGTCATCGCTTCCGTCTTCATCTCCGTCGACGGCGTCTTCGAGGACCCGAGCTGGTCCATGCCGTTCTGGAACGCCGAGGCGGAGAAGTTCGCCGGCGAGCAGCTCGCCGCCGCTGACGCGCTGCTGCTGGGCCGGGTGACGTACGAGGCGATGGCGCCGGCCTGGACGGCGCGGGCCGAGGGCGCCGACGCCGGGACCCTGCGGATGAACGCGATGCCGAAGTACGTCGCGACCTCCAGCTCCGCCGCCCCGGAGTGGAACGCCACCTTCCTGACGGGCGACCTCGCCACGGAGGTCGCCGCGCTCAAGCAGCAGGACGGCGGCGACCTGCTCGTCTACGGCAGCGGACAGCTCGTCAACGCCCTGCTCGCGCACGACCTGCTCGACGAACTGCGGCTGTGGACCCTGCCGGTGGTGCGGGGCGGGGGGCGCAAGCTGTTCGGCGAGGACTCGCCGGTGAAGACCCTGCGGCCGGCGGGGACCACCGCGCTCGGCGGCAGCGGGGCGCAGGTGCACGCGTACGCGCCGGTGGCCGGCTGAGCCTGCCCTCCCCCCGGTCCCCGTCCACGTCCCCCTATCCATCAGGAACAAGGAGCAACACCTCATGAGCGAGCAGCCGGTGAAGGGCCCCGCCAGCTACTTCCCTTCGATCGAGAAGAAGTACGGCCGTCCGGTGGCCGAGTGGAAGGACCTCATCCGGACCTCCCCGCTGACGAAGCACATGGAGCTCGTCTCCTGGCTGAAGACCGAGCACGGGATGGGCCACGGCCACGCCAACGCGCTGGTCGCGCACACCCTCGCGGAGAAGTAGGAGGCTCTGGCGTATCCGTGGTGCCGGGTCAGCCGAGTTCGAGGACGGCGACGGGCTGGGGGCCGCTGAACTCGCCGGTCGGCCGGAAGCCGAGGCCGAGGTAGAAGGGTGCCGGACTGTCGTCGCCGTCGTGCCAGGTGACGTACGCCCGGGTCCCGCCGCGACGGCGGATCTCCTCC
The DNA here is from genome assembly GCF_055569445.1 of Streptomyces sp. NPDC029122. NCBI lineage: Bacteria > Bacillati > Actinomycetota > Actinomycetes > Kitasatosporales > Streptomycetaceae > Streptomyces > Streptomyces sp. NPDC029122. The sequence continues at coordinate 28,739 of NZ_JBVHWK010000043.1, forward strand.
GTGACGGCCTCCACGGCGAAGCGGCCGTAGCCCTTGCCCTGGTGCTCGGCGGCGATGTTCAGGCGCCAGATGCCGGAGCGGCGGTGCTCCGGGTCCTTCGCCGGGTTCCAGACGATGTCCAGGAAGGCCATGACGAAGCCGACGACCTCGTCGCCGTCGACGACGGCTCGGGGCCAGGCCGGCGCGCCGTGGACGTAGGCCTCGGCGAGGGACTGCGTGACGGACTCGACGAGGTGCTCCTGGTCGGGGCGGACGCGGACGGCGGTCACCGCTTCGAAGTTGTCCGGGGTCACCGTCACCAGACGGAGGGATGAACTGATCATCTGCGGAGCATAGTTCGTACCAGAGCCTTGAAAAGAACGGGACGTGCGGTATCTTTGTCTTCGTGGTCAGGGGGAGGGGACGGATTGCGGGCACAACCGGCAGTGGTCAGCGGACCGGTGGCGGCGGATGGGAAGTCCGGTCGGTCGCGTACCGCGATCGGTACGCGGAAGGGCGCCCTGCGGGACGCCCTCCGAGCCTCGTACGACCGCCGGAGGGTCATGCCGACTGGTCGCCCGACTGTAGATGCCTGGCCTCGTGGTAGACCTCGGCCGCCCGGCCCTCACCCATGGACAGGGAGGCGAGGACAGAGGGCTGCGAGATGCTGGGCATCAGGTGGCGCAGCAGGGCGCTGGCCCTGACCGTGAGGTCTTCGTAGTCGGTGAGCGCCTGGGACATGGACTGGATTCCGGCGTAGGTGCCCACGATGACGTCGGCGGTCTCGGCCGGAATGACATGAGGGAGCAGCTCGCCCTGGGCCTGGGCCCTCTCCAGCCGCTCCCGGACGGGAATGGCCCAGTTGCGGAACGGTCCGCTGCGGTCGAGCTGGCCGGCCAGCTGGTCCATGGTCAGCCGTACTCCGGCCCGGACCATGGGGTCTGTCTGCAGGCGGTAGGTGTGGAGCATGACGATGTCCACGATCTCCTGGAGCTTCGCGGCGCGTTCCGGAAGTACGAGATTCTGGTTCTGCGCGTTGAGGACACCCTGGGCCAGGTCGTCCTTCGACTGGAAATGGAAGTAGAGGGCGCCCTTGGTCACCCCCGCGAGGGTGAGGATCTCGGAGATCGTGGATGCCTGGTAACCCCGCTCCTCGAAGATCTTGGCGGCCGCGCTCAGGATTGCCTGACGCGTGCGGATGGCGCGGACTTGCTGGACCTGCTCAACCACGTTGGCTCCTTTCTCCATCCAATCCCGGAGCGTCGGAAGCCTTGCTGCAAACCGTCCGTCCCGTACGTATCTTACAGCGGGTAACTCCGGCGCCAAGCCTGACGCGTCCGGCCAGCCGGGAGATGAGGAGAAACCGCCATGATTCTCGTCACGGGTGCCACCGGCACCGTTGGGGGTGAGGTGCTGCGACGCCTTGCCTCCGGTCGGACGGTCCGGGTCATGGCCCGGCGGCCCGCACGCGTCGCGGGTGCCCCGGGAACGGCTGAAATCGTTCAGGGGGACTACGACGACAGGGGATCCCTGGGCCGGGCGCTGCGGGGTGTGGAGAGTGCGTTCCTCGTGACCAGCCGTGTCGGCCGTGACGACGACGCGAGGTTCCTGCGGGCAGCACGGGCGGCCGGCGTCCGGCATGTGGTGAAGATCTCGGCCGCCGCCGTCGAGGACGGACAGGCCGACGACCTGATCACCCGGTGGCAGCGGCGGAACGAGGATCTCCTGCGCGGCTCCGGGATGGGGTGGACGCTGCTGCGGCCGCGCTCCTTCATGTCCAACACGCTGTCCTGGGGGTCCTCCGTTCGGGCGGACGGGGTCGTACGGGCCCTCTACGGGGAGTCGGCGAACTCCTGCGTCGACCCGAGGGATATCGCGGAGGTGGCGGTGCGGGCGTTGACGGATCCGGGGCACACCGGCCGTGTGTACACGCTGACCGGGCCGGAGGCCCTTACGGCGACCGCGCAGGCGGCCCAGCTGTCGGAGTTGCTGGGCCGTCCGCTGCGCTTCGAGGAACTGGATCCGGCCCGGGCCCGCGCCCTGTGGAGCACTCGGTATCCGGAGCCGGTGGTGGAGGCGCTGCTCCAGAGTGCCGAGCGGCAGCGCGACGGGGCCAAGGCCGGAGTGCGGGACACCGTGGGAGAGGTGACCGGGAGGCCGGCGGGAACGTTCAGGGGGTGGGCACGGGACCACCTCGCGGCTTTCGTACCGCGCTGACGCCGGCGTCGCGGTCAGCTCGTGCAGGAGGCAGCCGTCACGGTGGCGCTGAAGACGTACTCCCCAGCCTGGTGGCCGGTCACCCGGACGGAGTCCTCGGCCCCGGGCGTGTCCCCGTACAGGCGCTCGGCCTGGATCACGCAGGGCAGGTCCAGCTCGACGTACCGCTTGAAGTCGCTGGAGATGCGGAGCGGGAGGAAGGACGAACGCCCCAGGGCGGCCGCGGCGGCCTGTCGGGCGGCCTCCAGGAGCACCATGCCCGGTACGTGGTCGGCCGGGTGGTCGAAGAGGATGGGGTGAAGGGTGTCCACCCTCAGCTGCCAGCGGTTCGGCTCACCTATGGGCGACAGGACCACGTCGGTCGGGGACAGCCGTCCCACGCTCTGCGGTGCCGCGGGAGCTGTCAGCGGCAGCGGGCGGTGGTCGGGCTGGAGGGTGTGCCGGGGCCGTACGCGTTCGTACACCGCCGGGCTGGTGCAGGTGTAGGAGACCCGCCCCGTCGCGACGACGTTTCCGTCGCGGCGGACGACCGCCTCGTAGGTCAGCCCGCTCAGCTTGCCGGCCCGTCGCCGGATCTCGGGGCACGTGACGTCGATGTCCAACGAAGCTGGCGTCCGCCTCAACTTGAGGTGTTCCGGGTGGACGGTGATGCTGAGGTCCCACAGCAGGTACTGGTGGCCGAAAGGCACCCCGAACTCGGCGTGTCCCAGGAGGCTGCCGATCTGGCGAATCGTTTCGACGCAGATGAGCGGATCGTGGTGGTCCCCAGCGACCGGGGTGAAGAAGCTGTGGCTGCGGGGCCACTGCGCGGTGACCGAGAAGCGGGTGTCGTCGACGCGCTGCCAATCGGTCAGGAAGACCTCGGCGACGGACGCCCGGTGCACCAGTTCCTTCGGGACGGTGGCGGTGAACGACGGGAAGCGGTAGCCGCGCTCGTCGAGTGGCGAGAGTGCGGCCCGCAACGCCGGGTCGTAGGTCGGAGTGCGCTCGACATGAAACGTGCTCGCGCTCATTGTTCCCCCTAGACAGCGCTGGCGAGTTACAGGTGTGACCTGCGAGAAAAATATATACCAACCGGTTTTTTATCCAGAGGAAGTAGTGCCTTCATGCTGTAAATATGCGGAGGAATTCATTCCGGCCAACTACCGCTGGAGTGTTTGCCCAGGTCCCCGCCGGTCGGCAGTCGCCGAATCTCCGCCACTCGACCCGTAGTGTCTCAACCGGGCCGTGAGTGGTCCTTTAGCCGGTCGCCCGTCGGCCGGCGTGGTCCTTGGCGTGAAGTATGGCCGATTTGTGTCAGTGGCTCGCTTTGCGCCCTCCGGGTCGGATGGGTTGTCGATCACAGCCGTCCGGGCGCGTCGCTTCGCCGGTATGCGGAAGGCCTCGGGTTCGCCCCAACGGCTCGCCCCAACGGCTCGCCCTGACGGCTCGCGCAGACCACAGCGATGCCCGGCGTCGAGCCTCGGGCCGCGGAGGCCGGCCGTGCGATGTCCGCCTGCCGGTCCGACGGGGCGGGACGTGATTCCGCGGCGGGTCGTATTCGCGGTTTGCCGAGGTGAATGCTCGGTGGGGTTTCCGTGGCTCCCCGTGGCGCGGAGCGGATCGGCTTCCTGGAGGAACCGGCCATTGGTCCAGTGGCCGGGGGGAGCCGTCGCCCACGATCCGGCCGGGCGACGGCCGGGGCTCCTGGCGGCGCGGGCGTGGCCTGAACGTCCCCGGTGTCCGATAGGTGGACGCAGCCGCTCGGTCCTGTCTTGAGTGGCGTTCGAGCCGTGCTCCGATCCAGCTCCGCCGTTCGCTGAGTGTGAATGTTGGCGAGCAAACCGCTAAAGCGGTTTGTAAGGAGTCTTCAGCGACCCACTCAAGCGGGTCGACAGGTCTGCGGACCATCCCGGCCCTCGCGCCAGTAAGGCTCCGAAGTCGTCTTCAGCGGACTTTATGGTTGGTTTTCAGCCATATGTTGGGCCTGTCAGAGCCCCTTGAGGCTGGATCTTCTCGGTTGCCGAGGCCTCTGGAGGGCCTCTCCAGTAGTCCTGTGGTCATCAAATCTGCAGGTCATGAACCCTTTGGGGGTGAGTCGAGGAGTGGGGAGGGCCGGAAAACGGTACAGCCGGTTTGGTATTGACAAACCGGCGCGTCTGTTTTTTGCTCGTTCCAGCGAAAGTCGAGGGCTCATCCATGGACGAAGCAGGGGAGTACGGCGTGGACATCGATGTACTGGGCGCACTGACCGTGCGGGAGAACGGGGTCTCCATCACGCCGACCGCGGCCAAGCCCCGGCAGGTGCTGGCGCTGCTCGCGCTCCACGCCGACCAGGTCGTGCCCGTGGCCGCGCTGATCGAGGAGCTGTGGGGCGCCGAGCCGCCGCGCAGCGCCCGTACGACGCTCCAGACGTACGTGCTCCAGCTGCGCGGGCTCATCGCCACCGCGCTGGAGGGGACGGACGGGACGCGCACCCCCAAGGACGTCCTCGTCACGCTGCCCGGCGGGTACATGCTCAACAGCGCCGGCGGGACCAGCGACGTCCGCGAGTTCGACCGGCTGGCCGGGATGGGCTACCGGGCCATGGACGCCGGGGACTTCCCCAACGCCGCACGGCTGCTGCGCGAGGCGCTCGCGCTCTGGTCGGGACCGGCCTTCGCGGACGTCGACGGCGGCGTGCAGCTGGACATGGAGACGCGGCGCCTGGAGGAGACCCGGCTGTGCGCGCTCGACCAGCGTATAGAGGCCGACCTGCGGCTCGGCCGGCACCGGGAGCTGCTCGCGGAACTGACCGTACTGGCCAGCCGGTACCGCATCCACGAGAACCTGCACGGGCAGTTCATGCTCGCCCTGCACCGCTCCGGGCGGCGCGGCGAGGCGCTCAGCGTCTACCAGCGGCTGCGCGCCACGCTGGTGCGCGAGCTCGGCATCGAGCCCTCCGCCGCCCTGCGCAGTCTCCAGCGGTCGATCCTCATGAGCGGGCCCGAGACCCCCGCCGAATCTCCGGAGACCGCTCGCAAGCGGCTCGCCCGGGTGGGGTGAACCCGGTATCGGGATGATCGACCTGTGAAATCGTGTACCGGGATTTAAGGAAGAGCGCGGGAGAACCTGAGAGTTAATTTGCGTTAACGGGAATCGGAACAAAGATGAGCAGCTCCATCAGCGGGCTGAGCACGGGGTTACGTCTCCAATCGGAATCCTGCCTTTCGAATCCGCCGTCTGTTCGCCTGTTTCGGAGGTCCGCTCGACGTCGGCTCGAGCGCCCGGTGATGTTGCCCTGGGCTGCCTTACCGTCATCGGGTCGAATACTGAAAACCGAGAGTATCTCGACGAAATATGGAGGGGAGACGGGAGACCGTGAAGATTCAGGTTCTGGGTCCGTTGAGTGCCGAGGTCAACGGGGCATCGATCGTTCCTACGGCGGGCAAGCCGCGTCAGATCCTGGCGCTTCTCGCGCTCTACCCGGGCCGGGTGATGCCCGTACCGACCCTCATGGAGGAGATCTGGGGGACGAAGCTGCCCGAAAGCGCGCTCACCACCCTGCAGACGTACATCCTCCAGCTGCGCCGCAGACTGGGCACGGCCATGGGCCCCGGGGCCCCCGGCACCGCCAAGGACGTGCTCGCCACCCGGCACGGCGGCTACCTGCTCCAGATCCCGCAGGAGTCGGTGGACGTCCACGAGTACGAGGCCCTCGTGGCCGCCGGCCAGACCGCCTTCGACGACGGTGACGACGAGCGCGCCGCGGACCTGCTGCGCAAGGCCCTCGACCTGTGGCAGGGACCCGCGCTGGTCGACGTACGCGTCGGGCCGATCCTGGAGATCGAGGTGCTGCGCCTGGCGGAGAGCCGGCTGGTGACCACCGAGCGGCGCATCGACGTCGACCTGCGCCTGGGGCGGCACACCGAACTGCTCGCCGAACTCACCGAGCTGATGGCCCGCAACCCGCAGCACGAGGGCCTGCACTCGCAGGCCATGGTCGCCCTGTACCGCTCCGGCCGGCAGGCCACCGCCCTCGACGTCTACCGCAGGCTCCGGGCCCGCCTGATCGGGGAGCTCGGCGTCGAGCCCTCGCAGCAGCTCCAGCGCCTGCACCAGGCGATGCTGCGGGTGGACCCGGCGCTCGACGTGGTCGCGGGACCGCGCCGCAGCTCCACCTTCGACCTGTACGCGGCGTAGGGGCGGTGCGGGCGGGCGACCGCACGCCGCCCCCCCGCGCGGGCGCCGGTGCACCGGGCGACCGTGCCGCCCGCGTCGCGGACCGGCCGCCTCGGGCCATCCTGGTGCACCGGCGGGTTCGTGGCAGGGCCGCGACCTGGTTCTTCGAGCGGTGCTCGGCCGGGGCGTGAGCGGCTCTCCAGTACGGGCGGTCAGGCTCCTGGCGACCCGGTGTGCGTCGGTGCGCCGGCGGACGAGGAGAGAGGCGACCATGCAAGCCACGGATCAGCTGGAACTCGTCGACCTGGCCCGCATCCTGCGGGTCTGGGGCGGCGAGGAGGACTGTGTCGAGCTGAGCGAGGACGTCCAGGACCTGTACTGGATGGAGCTGGGCTACGACTTCCTCTCCGTCCTGCAGACCACCGGCTCGATCGAGCGGAAGTTCGACATCCTCATCGACGGGGACCTCCTCGAAATGGCCGACACCCCGAGGCTCTTCCTCGAACTGGTCAACGGAGTGCTGGGCAGCCGGGCCGCCGCCTGAGACTCGAGCGGCAGTCCACGCGGGCTCCGGCCGACTCAGACAGGCTCTGTGTCAAGCGTTGAGAGAGGTGTCTGATGTCTGTCGAGCGAGTGCACCGGTTGTCATGCGCGGTTGACGCGGCCGCGCCCGCCGGAGCCCTGTACACCCTGGTGGCCGACACCGCCCCCTGGCCGCTGTTCCTGCCGGACGCCGTCCACGTCGAGCGGCTGGACTTCGACGGCACCACCGACCGGTACATGCAGTGGGCGATCGTGGACGGGGAGCTGCGGCGTTCGCTCTGGCGGCGGACCCTGGACCCCGACCGGTGGCGCATCGCCTTCCGCGAGGAGCGCCCCGATGACCCCGTCGCCGCGGCGGGCGGCAGCTGGAGCGTGACGGAACTGGCCCCGGGCTGGTCGCGGCTGACCCTGGAGCAGGACCTCACCGTCTCCGGGAGCCGCGGCGCGGAGGCCGAGCGGGTCCTGGCCTCCGCCGAGGAGCGGGGCCGGGCGGTGCTGCACGGTCTGCGGACCGCCGCGGAAAGCTGGCGGCGGCTCGACGAACTGCTGCTGTCCTTCGAGGACTCCGTACGGATCGAGGGCCCGGCCGAGCCGGTGTACGAGTTCCTGTACGGCGTGGACTCCTGGCCGGGCCGCGTCGCGCACGTCGTCGAGGCCGAGGTCACCGAGGACCGGCCCGGCGTGCAGCGCACCCGCCTGGTGAACCTGGCCGAGGACGGCTCCTCCTACACCACGGAGGGGGTACGGGTGTGCTTCCCGGCGGCCGGGCGCATCGTCTTCAAGCGGACCCGGCCGCACCCCCTCCTCGCCGCGCACGCCGGGGAGTGGTCGCTGGAACCGGACGCGGCGGGGGTGACCGTGGTGTGCCGGCACGACGTGCTGCTGGACGAGCGGGCCGTGGAGCGGGTCCTGGGCCCCGGCGCGGACCTCGCGCGGGCGCGGCGCTCCGTGCGCGAGGTGCTCGGCCGCGAGGCCAGGGCCACGCTGGGTCCGGTGCCGCAGTCCGCCGGGGAGACCGTCAGGGCCCTGCGGTCCGTGTGAGGGGCCTTCGCGGCCCGAGTGCGCCGCGGGGGACCCGTAACGCCCGCCCGTCACCCACCACCGTCTTCGCCGAGGTGGTGGGTGGCGGGCTTCTCAGGTCCGGCGACCCGCGGTGTCGAGCCGGCGCAGTGTGGCGGGGAGGGCCAGGCAGGGCATGACCACCCGCCAGAAGCCGGCCAGCGTGCGCGGGGCGAGCCACTGCGGGTCGTCGCGTGCCAGAGCCTCGAATCCGAGGGTGGCGGCCACCACCGTCGCCGCCACGTTGCGGAGGTTGAGGCCGGGCAGCAGGGTGCCCTCCTGCGCGGCCTCCGTGAGCAGCCGGTGCACGTACTCGTGCCACTCCCGGGGCAGGGCGTAGGCGGGGGAGTACGCCGGCTCCCGGTTGAGCCGGAACCCGGCCCGTGCCACGACATCGGACAAGAGCAGCCGGGCGAGGGCCTGCGAGCTGTCGGCCAGGGCCTGGAGGGCCGACGTCCGCTGCGCGTAGACCTCGCAGGCGACCGCGCGCAGGGCCCGTGCCCCGGCGGCCTCGACCGCCTCGGCGACCGCCGCCTTGTTCTCGAAGTGGAAGTGCAGCGCCCCCGGGCTCACGCCCGCCCCGACGCTGATCATGCTCAGCGTCGCCTCGGCGTAGCCGCGCCGTCCGAACACGGTCGCGGCTGACTCAATCAGTGCTTGACGGGTCCGGACGGCGCGTTCTTGTTTCATCACGCATAGCTCCTGTATCAGTTTCCTTCCATTATTAAACCGCGCCGTTGGTATAAAAGAAGGGGGTCGAAGGTCCTGGGTGGCTGGTTTGGTGGTGATTCCTCCCCCGCCGTGGCTGGTTTCAGGCTATACGTCCCCGTATCTCATGGGCGTGTGAGGCCTTTGACAAACCGGCGACGCGGTTTGTATCTTCGCTGACGTTGGCTCAACCGAGCTTGAGGGGAGGGGGGCAGATGAACCAGCGGACCATCGCTGTACTGGAACCTCACGCAGCCGCCGCCGGAGTGAACGGGGGGTTCGTTCCGGCCGAAGGACTCAGGACACCACAGCACGCGCCGACCCAGTCGGCCCTGTGGCGGATCCTCATCGTGGACAGCAACACGGCCGAGGCGGAGACGCTCGCACGCGGCCTGCGCCGCCACGGACACGAAGTCGACATCGTCGGCACGGGAAGCGAGGGACTGCGCGGCTACGCCGACGCCGACCTCGTGCTCCTCGACCTCGAACTCCCCGACCTCGACGGGCTGGAGGTCTGCCGGAGCATCCGCGCGGCCCACGAGATCCCGGTGATCGCGGTCACCGCCCGGGGCAGCGAACTGGACCGGGTCCTGGGCCTCCAGGCGGGCTCGGACGACTACCTGGTCAAGCCGTACGGCTTCCGCGAGCTGATGGCGCGGATGGAGGCGGTGATGCGCCGGGCGCGCCCGAGCCGGCCCGTCGCGGCGACCATCACCTGCGGCCCGCTGCGGATCGACGCGGGAACGCGCGAGGTGACGCTGAACGGGGAGCCCGTCGAGACCACGCGCAAGGAGTTCGACATGCTCTACCTCCTCGCGTCCCATCCCGACACCGTCATCCCGCGCAAGATGCTGATGCAGCAGGTCTGGGGCGACTCCTGGTCCCGCCGGACGGTGGACACGCACGTGAGCACGCTCCGCAACAAGATCGGCGCCGGCTGGATCATCACGATCCGGGGCGTCGGTTTCCGGTTCGGCCAGGCAGCCTGAGCCGGCCCCGCGGGATACCGCGGGAGGACCGCCGACCACCGATACCAGCTGAGGGGGACGACCATGACCGCGACGTCGCTGTGCCAGGGGGAGGGCTGCCGCAGCGGGCACGCCGGCGGACGGCCCCGCAGGCGGACGGCCGACGGCAGCCTGCTGTGCCGTTCGTGCCGCGAGCACCTCACCGCCGGCCTCGCCGAACTGACCCACCTCTACGAGGAGTGCGGGCGGATGCTCGGCGGCGCGGCCCCCGGCAGCCTGCGCGAGCGGACCACCGGCGGATTCCTGCCCGGGCTGCCCTTCAACGGTGCCGCGGCCGACGTGCGGGCCCGCATGGTCTCCGTCCTGGGATCGTGGAGCGGGCTGGTCGCGCAGCAGCGCGGGTTCACCGCACCGCCCCGGACCGTCGCCGCGCTCACCGCCTTCCTGCTGCGCAACGCCGACTGGCTCGCCGCCCACTCCGCGGCCGCCGAGGCCACGAAGGAGATCGCCCGGCTGGTCCGGGCCGGACGCCGCGCGGCCTTCCCGGACCCCGCCCGCAGCATCCGCCTCGGCGGATGCCCCGAGTCCGGCTGCTCCGGCGCCCTGGCGCTGGCCGTACGCGCCGGTGCGCCCGCGGCCGGAGAGGCGATCGTGTGCGACGCCGACCCGGCCCACCGCTGGACCAGCGACCAGTGGAGCGAGCTCAGCCGCTCCATGGACTCCGCCCGGGAGCCCGGCGCCGCCCCGGCGGCCGCCACCGAACGCTGGCTGACCGCCGCCGACATCGCTCGGCTGTGGCACACCCCGACGGGCACCGTCTACCGGCTGGCGAGCGAGGAGCGCTGGCGCAGGCGCAACCGCGCCGGCCGTACGTACTACAACGAGGGCGACGTCCGCGCCTGCTTCACCCGGCGGGCGGCGCGCACCTGAACCACCCGCCCCGCCTGATCTTCCGCAGCGGTCAGCACGGCATCCGGTAGGACCCGGATCCAGCCGTCTGACCGCTGCTTGACGTTTCCTTGGCCGCCCCCCGACACAGCGGACCGGCCCTTGTGGAACCTGACCTACTCCTGAATCCAGCGCCATTGAACGGCCGCTCGCGTCCGAAGAACCTTGTAGTCAAGATCCGGTGCACTGTCTCCGGAGGTTGAATTCAAGGAGACGTGATGGACGCCCCAGTGATCGTCGTCGGCGCGGGCCCCGCGGGCATGATGCTCGCCGGCGAGCTGCGGCTGGCGGGAGTCGCCGTCGTCGTCCTGGAACGCCTTGAACGGCGTACAGGCGAATCCCGCGGCCTCGGCTTCACCACCCGCACGCTGGAGACCTTCGACCAGCGCGGCCTGCTCGCCCGCTTCGGCGAGATCGAACGGAGCACGCAGGGCCACTTCGGCGGGATCCCGCTGGACTTCGGCGTGCTCGACGACGCCTGCCAGGCCGCCAAGACCGTGCCGCAGTCCGTCACCGAGACGCACCTGGAGGAATGGGCCACCTCACTGGGCGCCGACATCCGGCGCGGCCACGAGGTGCTCTCCGTACGCGACGACGGCGAGGGCGTCGACGTCGAGGTCCGCGGTCCGGACGGCACGCACACCCTGCGCGCCGGCTGGCTCGTGGGCTGTGACGGCGGCCGCAGCACCGTGCGCAAGGCGGTCGGCTTCGACTTCCCCGGCACGGCGGCCACCATGGAGATGTTCCTCGCCGACATCAAGGGCATCGAGCTCAAGCCCCGCATGATCGGCGAGACCCTGCCCGGCGGCATGGTGATGGTGGGCCCGCTGCCCGGCGGCACCACCCGCATCGTCGTCTGCGAACGCGGCACCCCGCCGCGCCGCCGCGAGAGCCCGCCGTCCTTCGAGGAGGTCGCGGCCGCCTGGCAGCGGCTGACCGGCGAGGACATCTCGGCCGCCGAACCGGTGTGGGTGAGCGCCTTCGGCGACGCGGCACGCCAGGTCACCGAGTACCGGCGCGGCCGGGTGCTGCTCGCCGGCGACGCCGCGCACATCCACCTGCCCGCCGGCGGCCAGGGCATGAACACCGGCATCCAGGACGCCGTCAACCTCGGCTGGAAGCTCGCCTCGGTCGTGCTCGGCCGTGCCCCGCTGAGCCTGCTCGACACCTACCACGGCGAACGCCACCCCGTCGGGCGGCGCCTGCTGATGAACACCCGGGCCCAGGGGCTGCTGTTCCTGAGCGGCGCGGAGGTACAGCCGCTGCGCGACTCCCTCCGGGAACTCATGGCGTACGAGGACGTGGCCCGCCACCTCGCCGCCATGGTCACCGGACTGGAGATCACCTACGACGTCGGAAGGGGCAGCCACCCGCTGCTCGGCCGCCGCATGCCCCGCCTGGAGCTGACCGGCGCCGACGGCCGCCCGACCTCCAGCACCGAACTGCTGCGCCCCGCCCGCGGGGTGCTCCTCGACCTGGCGGACAACCCCCGGCTGCGCCAGCGCGCCGCGGCCTGGGCGGAGCGGGTCGACACCGTCACCGCCCGGCCGCGCGAGACACCGGCCGGCGGCGGCGGACCGCACGACACCACCGCCCTGCTGATCCGGCCCGACGGGTACGTGGCCTGGGCCGCGCCCGGCAGCCACCACGACCTGCCGATGGCGCTGGAGCGCTGGTTCGGCACGCCCTGACCACCGGCGCGCCCCGACGACCGGCACTCCCGGGCGGCCGCCACACCCGGGCGGCCGGACGAGTACGTCACGAGGAGGAACCACCCCATGGCAACGCCCACCGCAGCGATCGAACGCGCTGCGCCCGGAGCTTCCGAGGAACGCCGCGGCATCGTCCGCGCCGCCCGTACGGTGCTGGCCCGTGAGGGCTGGACGCGCTGCACCTCCGAAGCGACGGCGCAGGAGGCGGGCGTACCACCGGAGTCCGTGGAGCGGCACTTCCCGGACCAGAAGCTGCTGCTGCTGAGCGTGCTGCTGGACAGCTCCGCCTCCGTCGCCGCGGCCCTCGAGGCCGTCGCCGAGAGCCACCTCGCGGAGATCACCGACCTGGAACAGGACCTCATCGCGCTCGGCCGGGCGTGGCTGGCGCCGCTGGAGGCCTTCCGCGAGCACTTCGCGATCGTCCGTCACATCAGCGCCGAGGTCACCCGTCTCCCGGCCGAGGCCGTCCAGAAGTGGCAGGCCACCGGTCCCCGGCGGGCCCGCGGCGCACTGGCCCGCCGGCTCCGGCACCTCGCCGACCAGGGCCTCCTCGACATCTCCGACGCCGACCAGGCGGCGGAACGTTTCATCCTGCTGGTTCCCTCCGGTGTCGTCCAGCGCTCCTTCCTCGGGGCGCTGCCCGTGCCCGAGGACGAGGCGGACGCCCTCATCGCCGACGGAGTGGCGGACTTCATCCGCCTCTACCACCCCTGAACCAGCCCCCAGACCCAGCCCCCGGCTCACGGAAGAGAGACACCGAATGCAGCACAGCAACCTCATCGTGGCCCGGATGGACAGCATGTCGAGCGACCAAGTCGCGAAGCTGTTCTCCGAGTTCGACAAGACCGACATGCCCGCGCGGATGGGCACCCTCCGCCGCCGCCTGTTCATGTACAAGGGGCTCTACTTCCACCTCCAGGACTTCGCCGAGGACGACGGCGGCGAGCGCATCCAGGAATCCCGTACCGACCCGCGCTTCATGAAGATCAGCCACGACCTGCTGCCCTTCATCCAGCCGTACGACCCCGCCACCTGGCGCAGCCCGGCCGACGCCATGGCCACCCGCTTCTACGACTGGACGGCGTCCGAGTGACATCCGTCCGGGCCGATACGAGAGGAGGGCCGCACCGGTGGTTCGCCGGGTAGTGATCACAGGACTCGGAGTGCTGTCGCCGGGAGGCATCGGCACCCGGGACTTCTGGAACCTGCTGAGTTCGGGGCGTACGGCGACACGGGGGATCACCCTCTTCGATCCGTCCCCCTTCCGGTCCAAGGTGGCGGCCGAGGCCGACTTCGACCCCGGACTGCACGGGCTGACCGCGCAGGAGGTCCGGCGCATGGACCGCGCCGCCCAGTTCGCCGTGGTGGCGGCCCGGGAGGCGGCGGCCGACAGCGGCCTCGACTTCGCGGGGCTGGACCCGTACCGCATCGGTGTCAGCTTCGGCACCGGCATGGGAGCCGTCGGCAGCCTCGACAGCGCGTACCGCGCGGCCAGCGACCGCGGCCGGCTGGACGCGGTCGACCACAAGGACGCGCCCCCTCATCTGTACGACCACCTGGTGCCCAGCTCCTTCGCCGCCGAGGTGGCCTGGGCCGTCGGCGCGGAGGGACCGTCCACGGTGGTCTCCACCGGCTGCACCTCCGGGATCGACTCGGTCGCGCACGCCGTCGACCTGATCCGCGAGGGCAGCGCCGACATCATGGTCACCGGCGCCGCCGACGCCCCGATCACGCCCTTCATCCTGGCGTCCTTCGACGCGATCAAGGCGACGACCACCCTCAACGACGAGCCGGAGAAGGCCTCGAGGCCCTTCGACGCCTCCCGCAAGGGTTTCGTCCTCGGCGAGGGCGCCGCGGTCTTCGTCCTGGAGGAACTCGAAAGCGCCCGCGACCGCGGCGCGCACGTCTACGCGGAGGTCGCCGGCTACGCCTCCCGCTCCAGCGCCTTCCACATGACGGGACTGCGCCCCGACGGCCGGGAGATGGCCGAGGCCATCACCGTGGCACTGGACGAGGCACGGCTGAACCCGGGCGACATCGACTACGTCAACGCGCACGGCTCCGGCACCAAGCAGAACGACCGCCACGAAACGGCCGCGTACAAGCTGGCCCTCGGCCCGCACGCCTACGGCACGCCGGTGAGCTCGATCAAGTCGATGATCGGGCACTCGCTGGGCTCCGTCGGCTCCATGGAGATCGCCGCGTCCCTCCTGGCGATGGAGCACCACGTGGTGCCGCCCACCGCCAACCTGCGGACCCGGGATCCGGAGTGCGACCTCGACTACGTTCCCCTCGTGGCGCGGGACCACCGCACCGATGCCGTCCTGACCGTCGGCAGCGGATTCGGCGGCTTCCAGAGCGCGATGGTGCTGGCCCGTCCCGACAGGAGGACCGCATGAGCACCAGGACCCTGGTCACCGGCATCGGAGTGGCCGCCCCCAGCGGGCTCGGGGTGGAGGACTTCTGGGCGGCGACCCGCATCGGCAAGAGCGCCATCGGGCCCGTGACCCGGTTCGACACCTCTTCCTACCCCGCGCGCCTGGCCGGGGAGATCCACGGCTTCGAGGCCAAGGACCACCTGCCCGGCAGGCTCGTACCGCAGACCGACCGGGTGACCCAGCTCGCCCTCGTCGCCGCCGACTGCGCCTTCGCCGATGCCGGTCTCGCGCCGGGCGACATCCACCCGTGCGACATGGGCGTGGTCACCGCGGCCGGCTCCGGGGGGCTCGAGTTCGGCGAGAACGAGCTCCGGAACCTGTGGAACCAGGGCCCCAGGCACGTCAGCGCGTACCAGTCCTTCGCCTGGTTCTACGCCGTCAACAGCGGGCAGATCTCGGTCCGCAACGACCTGCGCGGGCCCACCGGCGTCCTCGTCGGAGACCAGGCGGGCGGACTGGACGCGCTGGCCCACGCCCGGCGCCAGCTCCGCAAGGGCAGCAGCAGGCTGATCGCCACCGGCGGTTTCGACGCCTCGATCTGCTCCCTGGGCTGGGCGGCGCACCTCGCGGGCGGCCAGCTGTCCACCAGCGACGAACCCGAGCGCGCCTACCTGCCCTTCGACGAGGCGGCGGCCGGCTACGTGCCGGGAGAGGGCGGCGCCCTGATCCTCCTGGAGGACGAGGACAGCGCCCGCGCCCGAGGCGCGCGCAACGTCTACGCCGAGTTCGCGGGATACGGAGCCACGCTCGACCCCAGGCCGGGCAGCGACCGGGAACCCGGCCTGCGCCGGGCCATCGACGCGGCGCTCACCGACGCGTCCTGCCACCCGGCCGAGGTCGACGTGGTCTTCGCCGACGCCGCCGGCGTCCCGAGGCTCGACCGTGAGGAGGCCGAGGCCATTTCCGCGGTCTTCGGCCCCCGCGGGGTGCCGGTCACCGCACCCAAGACCATGACCGGACGGATCAACGCGGGCGCGGCACCGATCGACGTGGTCTCGGCGGTCCTCTCCATGCGGGAGGGCCTGATCCCGCCGACCGTCAACGTAGAGCTGTCCCCGGCGTACGACCTCGACCTGGTGGCCGCGCGGCCCCGGACGGCCTCGGTCCGTACCGCCCTCGTCCTCGCCCGCGGCCGCGGCGGCTTCAACGCCGCGGCCGTGGTGCGCGCCGTCGACTGACGGCGCCCCCCAGCCGGCGTACGCCACCGTCCCCCTGACGGAGGCGGCGTCCTTTGTGCCCCGCAGCCGAAATCCCCCGGATGCGGAAGACCAATGAAGGGATCCATCGTGTCCAAGCAGGAATTCACCTTTGACGACCTCAAGCGCATCCTCCTCGAGGGTGCCGGCGCCGACGAGGGAGTCGACCTCGACGGCGACATCCTCGACATCGAGTTCGAGACGCTGGGCTACGAGTCGCTGGCGCTGCTCGAGACCGGCGGCCGCATCGAGCGCGAGTTCGGCATCACGCTCGACGACGACGTGTTCGTCGACAACACCACGCCGCGGTCCCTGGTCGAGGCCATCAACCTGAGCCTGCGCGCCCTCGTCGACGCCTAGGCCTTCCGCGACGCCGGGCGGCCGCCCCCTGGTACGGCGGCCGCCCCGTCGGCACGGTGCCCACGGCCGGCACACAGGGTTCGTCCTGGGGTTCCGTTCGTCGCCGAACGGTTCGTCCCGAGTCTGAAGGAGTCATGAGCATGTCGCAGTCCGGTCTGCGGGAGGTGGAGCACGAGATCACGGTCTCGGCTCCGGCCGCCGCTGTGTACCGTCTGATCGCCGAGGTGGGGAACTGGCCCCGGATCTTCCCGCCGACCATCTATGTGGACCGGGTCGCGCAGGGTGAGGGCGAGGAGCGCATCCGTATCTGGGCGACCGCGAACGG